>JAPPAB010000106.1 GCA_026705765.1 Gemmatimonadota bacterium | reverse complement strand
CCGCTTGATGCTGCCTTTCAGACGTGGCTTCAGGGCATTGAAGATGCCGCTGGCTTGAATTGCTCGGGATAGGCGTCTCTCAGGCAGATTACAATAAGATGATACGTCTTTCACAGCCCGGCCTGGGGTGGTGAATTTATTTTTCATCCGCCACCCAACGTTTGATGTGCAGGGGTAGTACACAATGGTCATCAGTTCTGTGTAATTAGAGGCCGGATGGCCATTTTACTTCAGGAGGATATAATTTGTTTCGCGTGCGTTGTTTTACATCTATTTCAGTAGTGGTGCTATTGTCCTTTAGCTCTGCTCTGGAAGTCTCGGCAGAGTCTTTACCTGATTTTAATGAGAACGGGATAGTGGATATTCCCGACTTTTTGCTCTTTGTCGATCATTTCGGTTCAAGACGCGGTGGTGAGGGGTATGAAGAGCGGTATGATTTGGATGGTGATGGCGAGATTTCAGTGTCTGATTTCTTGATTTTTGCCGATCACTTCGGTAAATCAGCAGGATTGTCTGAGGAGGATCTGGTACTGAGTTCTCTTGCGGTGACCGGTGGTATTGGCGAGATGTATCCGGCGTTTGATTCCGATGTTCGCCATTATGCCGTCCGATGCGAAGATGCCACGAAGTTGCAGGTGAGTGCGAGGGCTAAGGATGAGAAGGCCCGGGTAAAGCTGAATAATAATCAGATGTCGGGTCGGGATATGGATGAAGCGGTCGTTGTGGATAGCGATCACGATATAGCAATAGAAGTCGGTGATGGACAGTGTTCGGTGACTTATGTTGTCCACTGTATTCCCCCGGATTTTCCCGAGATCAAAGTTGTGAAGAAACAAGCTGGGGTGTCAGATGGCTTGATGTTTATGAATTTAGGTATAAAAGGCGTCAATCCCCCTTTCTTCATGGTTGTCATGGATAACAGTGGTGTGCCCAGATTCCACCGCAGGTTCTCTTCCCGACGTTCTCACTTCCAGCGTCATACTACCGGTCCGACGATAGATGGGCGAAAGGTGCATTATTCGGTAGCCAAGCAGGTGCCAGAGCCGCGTGCGTTTTCCTTTATATCAGAGATAGAGTTGTTCGACGAATCGTTTGAGTTGATCAAGACGATAGAACCCCTCCCTCCGGTGATGCAAGCTACAAGTCACGATTTTTTAATCACTGATGAGGGCAATTTTATGTTTATGGCCTATAATCCGGCGCAACGCGACTTTGGTGTACACGGTGTACACAATACGACAGATCCAGTTATCCAGGAAGTTACCCCGATGGGCGAGGAGGTTTACCGTTGGGTCGGCTTTGACCACCTGACGATTGATCCGGATTGTCTGTGGAATCAATTCAAGAGGGATTATGCACATATCAATTCCATACAAGTGATAGAGGGGGATATCATCGCGTCGTTTAGAGGATGTACTCAAGTTTTGCGGATTGATCGTTCAGCAAAGGCCGAAGATAATCCGGGTACGCGTATTGTGTGGCAACTCGGGGGCACCGATCAAGGGGAATCATTCCCGGATGACCGCGTGTTTCTGTCGATAGAGGGCGATGAGGAAGGTCGGGGAGAATTTTGCGCGCAGCACCAGCCGACGTTGACCGATGCGGGTACCCTCGTTCTGTTTGACAATGGTAGCGGTTGTCTGAGCGCGCGGATTGGCGAATCTCCTGATCGCAGTGACCTGGAGCCGTTTTCCCGGGTGGTAGAATACGCGATTGATCCTCTTAGTGGTCGGGCCAGTTTCATACGTCAGTTTCGGTTGGAGCCGAAATACGGTTATACGCCCTGGTGGGGAGGGGTTACGGTGCTCGATAATGGGAATTGGCTGATTGCGTGGCGGAATGACCGCGGTTACGGCGAAAGTCTGGGGATAGAGGAGAGGGCGGTAGCACTAAGTGAGGTTGATGCTAACGGTACGGAGGTCTTCCGACTCAATGCCTATTCGGGAGAGACTTATTGGGCAACCTATCGCGCTTACCGAGAACCCGAGGCTGAGATAAAAATACCATTGAATCTGCCGTAATGCTTGCTATCGAGAATGGGCGAGGGGGTGACGGATACCTGGTGTTTTTTTGTAAACGCCCACGCGCAGCACAACGTCAGTAGTGACAGCGTAGAATTAATTATACCAATCTGCTCAGCAGTGGTCTGGTGGGTATGATAGGTTTTCGCACGACAACAGAGTTTTCAGGCATAGCGATTCAGTTGGTGCGTGCAGAGCGGGGAATCGCGTTATGAATTTAATCCAAAAAATCGTGTTGTGCATATTTGTCGCACTTATCGCGTGTGGTGGTGATAAACCTACAGGGCAAGAAGAAGATAATACCCGTGATGGGCTGGATAGGTATGCACACCGCTTTGATATTACGGAGAATCAGACCAGCGATTTTGGTATGAACACGCCTGGTGGACGTGGAGGCAGAGTCCTTCGGGTGACAAACCTGTCTGCAAGTGGACAGGGATCACTGAATGAGGCACTATCTGCATCGGGACCGCGTATTGTGGTATTTGAAGTGGGAGGCGTAATTGATCTGAATAAGGCGCAGTTGACCATTAGCGAACCGTATGTGACAGTGGCGGGACAAACCGCGCCGAGTCCGGGCATTACAATCATTCGCGGTGCCATTTTCATTGAGACACACGATGTGATTGTGCAACATATTCGGGTGCGACCGGGCGATGCGGGAGAACCCAAAAGAAGTGGATGGGAGCCTGATGGTATTTCAACGTGGGGAGGTGAAGCTTATAATGTGTTAATCGATCACTGTTCGATTTCATGGGCAGTAGATGAGAATTTGAGCGCGTCTGGTCCGCGTACAGAAGGACCGGATGCGACTTCTCATCGCATCACATTTCGCAATTGTATTATCTCCGAAGGTCTGCATGATGCGTCTCATAGCGGCGGCCCACATTCAAAGGGATCGCTGATTCACGATTTCTGCCGAGAAATTGCCATTATCGGCAATTTGTATGCCCATAATGTAGAGCGCAGTCCACTTTTTAAGGCATCTGCAACAGGTGTTATTGTGAACAATCTGATCTATAATCCAGGATCTCGAGCAATTCACCTTAATCTTATCAGTGGGCAGTTTAACGATGTCGATTTTATCCCACAAAATGCGAGGGTGAGTGTGGTGGGCAACGTGATGATCCACGGCAACGATACACGGTCAGGACTGGCATTGGTATCGGCAACGGGTGATGCGTATCTCGAGGATAATATCGCGTTGGATAGAACAGGAACCAATGTGCCTTTGACCTCGGGCAATATCCGCATTTTGGAAGAGAAACCCATCTGGGGCAACATCACACCATTGCCCGCATCAGCGGTAGTGGAACATGTGGTGGCAAGCGCGGGTGCGCGTCCGAAAGACCGCGATGCAATTGACAAACGGATTATACACGAATTTCGAACGCGCGAAGGCCGGATGATAGATAGTCAGAACGAGGTGGGCGGATATCCTGAAATAAATATGGTCAGACGACCGCTGGATATTCCCCCGGATGTGGATGCGTGGTTGGCGCAACTGGCGGCAGAACTTGAGGGGAAATAACCGATAGTTTTACCTCAGGACGGGAAAATACAAAGATCAGCGCATGAGTTATGGGATCGCGCTGTATCAGTGGACAAAGCTGTGTGATCAGGCAGAGGTCAAATGCGAGATCCATCAGTTTCGGCATACAGCCGCGACGGAGATAGTGAACAGTGGCGTGGGCGTAGGCACGGTGCGCCGGCTACTCAATAAAATCTGTTGACTTTGTTCTTAAATTTGAGAACATTAAAATAAATATAGAAAGCGTCACTCAGGAAATAACGATACTCAATGCCGGAAATCCAGGTCATATTCTATCAAGAAACGAATGGAAACGTTCCAGTTCTCGCCTGGCTTGACGCACTCCTTCCTAAAGTCAAAGCCAAATGTATCGTGAAAATTGAACGACTCCAAAAATTAGGTCATGAACTTCGGAGGCCCGAATCTGATTACTTGAGAGACGACATCTATGAGCTTCGCATCGCTTATCGCGGCATTCAATATCGGCTTCTTTACTTTTTTTGGGGACGTAATGCCACTGTGATTTCACACGGTATTGTTAAAGAACAGCGCGTGCCTTCCACAGAAATTAACCTCGCAATTCAAAGAAAAAGAAACTTTGAACAGAACCCCGGGCGACACACCTATTCGCTGGAGAATGATTGATGAAAACACAAAAAACTACCGATGCCGTAGCGATTCTTCACAAACGCTATGTTGAAGGCGACCAGGAAATGGAAGTCCTGTTAAAAACAGAAAGAATACACGCCGAAGTTGCTGCCCAACTTTACCAGATCAGAATCGAGTCTGGACTGTCCCAACGAGAATTGGCAAAAAAGGTTGGGACATCGGCATCTGTCATCTGCAGACTTGAAAATGCAGACTACGAAGGGCACTCACTGGCTATGCTACGGCGAATCGCCGCCGCATTACATAAACAGATTCGAATTTCTTTTCATCCTCTGCAAGAAACAGTATCATCTCGCTAAATTGGACTTGACCTGTTTTGGTGTATAACATTTCAATTAACAGAAAGTCGTTTTGTTTTAGTTATTGCATCCGCTGGTCCCCTGCCCCGGATGATCGCGACATTTCCAGTATAGTGCTAATCCGAGCATCATTACCATAAATATCCTCCAAAATGCCCTGTGTTCTTCAGGGCTTTTTTTGTGTAATATCCCTAATAGTCCACTTATTTAATTCTAATCAAACTGTTTCGTTTGAAACACTTACTGTTTCATTTGAAACACCAACTGTTTCATTTGAAACACTTTTTCGCATGTCCATTTTTGGGCATTTTTTAAAAACATACTCTCCTGCAATCAGTTACGGGATTTTGGGCAAATTTTGGCACGATTTTTGCACTATTTGAAGGGCACGAAGTTTCAATTCCAACCCATACAGGAGGGTATTTCCATGGTTCACCAGTCACTTGTAACCCGTCCAGCAGTACCAAAAGCGCTCGCGCAACACGAGCTTGAAGCACTCAAATCCGTACGCATGAATTCGCGTGATCGCGCGCTCATTGCCGTGCTCTCGATGTGTGGTCTGCGCGTATCCGAAGCGTGTTCACTCACGGTTGACAATATCCACTGGTCAACGGACACACCGAGCCTTCGCTTTGCGGATAAGCGTGGCAAAGAGCGCGTTGTCCCGATGAACCCCGAGGTGCAGGATGTGCTCCGAGAATGGCTGGAGTCCCGTCGGTTTTCGGATTCTGAATACGTCTTTTGCAATCTCCGCAACGGACAGCGTCTCAGCCGCAAGACCGTGTGGGCAGCCCTGAAGACCTGCGCCCAGCGCGCGGGGATCCGCCACGTCCATCCGCACATGCTCAGGCACACCTTCGGCACAGACCTCGCAGATCGGGATGTGCCGGTTGAGCGGATCAAGGACTTGATGGGGCATGCGTCCATTGAGGCGGCGTCCATTTACATCTCTGTTAGTGAAGAGCAAAAGCGGCGTTCTGTTGATCGCATTGACCGCAGATCGCGGTTGTCGCGGTGGTGGTCGCGCCTGAAGAATCGCGATTACAGATTCTTTGCGCGGTCGAGGGTCGGGATGGGAAAGACAGTGGGACGCGATGAGGAATTGTGCCAGCTCACAGGCAACTTGAGCAAGGGTATTGATACCCTGGTCGTTGGTCCAATCGGCGTGGGCAAAAGCCATTTGCTCGCGCTACTCGACGCAGAGAACGCACTGAAGGTAAAGACGCTTTCACCAGTGAAAGAGAACCTGATAAATATTGCGGAGGGGTTGCACAAAATCGGAAGGCTATGTCCGGATGGTCCAGACAACTTTGAAACGATCAAAAAGCAACACACCCGCACGAGCATTCAGGGCTGGACCGATATGGTGCTCGGCTCAGTTGAGAGAAACGAGTTCGTGTTGATCGTGGATGACCTGTCGGATATGACCGCCTCCGTCGGGCGATTAATCGACAAACTCAACCGCAAGTTTACCATTATTGCTGCTCTACCAGAAGTCCGGAAGCCTTACGAGAAATACTTCTGGAAGTTCGAATGCGTAGAAGTAGAGCACCTATCTACCGAGGACGCCAAGAAGCTGATCCGCCAGTGCGCCGCGGGCGCCGACATAGAAGACTACGCCATGACCGAGACTCGGGTATTACAACAGAGTGCTGGCAATCCGCGCGCCATTATTGAGATTGTGGAACGGCTTCGCAAAGAACCGGCGGTAACCCGATCCGCGGTCAGGGATGTGTCCCACACGGGCGCGCGAGATCAGATCGATCTCACGTTCGCCGTGGTGCTGATTCTCCTATTCGTGGTCGCGGCGCGATTCTTCATGCGCGGTATCGGGAGTATGGAGGGCTATGTGCTGGCGGGTATTGGCAGCGCGATTCTTGTAGGCATTCGATTCTTTATGTACAGGTTCAAACGATGACTGCACCTACACATATTGCATTTGGGCTGCTCACGGTAGCGGGATCCTTTTCGCTCTTTTCCTTGTCCTTTCACCGCAATCTTCCCGCGGTCGCATGCGCGATCATAGGGAGCCTGCTTCCGGATGTGGATTCGCCGAGAAGTTCTATTGGTCGGGCGATGCCCTTTGCTTCCATCCCGATTGAGCGGCGGTGGGGGCATCGCTCGATTACGCATTCGCTGCTCTGTGTGCTTGCGCTATCGGTTGTCACTTTGCCCTTACTCGCCTGGGACACCGCGTGTTATGCGGCCATACTCCTGGGCTATATGAGCCACTTGATCGCCGATAGTACGACCAAAAGCGGCGTGCCCTTGTTTTATCCCCATCCCGCGGTTTGTGTATTTCCCGGCAGCGCGAAATACAGGGTCAAAACCGGATCCCTTATGGGGGAGGGTACTGTATTGGCTGTGGTTGTCATACTGCTCGTGGCGTTCATGCCCGTATCACATAAGGGCGGTATCTGGCGATCATTTAGATACCTGATGGCGACGCCTTCGGCCGCATACTCAGATTATCGGAGAGCCAATACAGAAACCTATTTGAATTTTGAAGGACAATGGCGACACACGCGGGAGAAGGTGAGTGGAAAAGCCCTGATCCTCGATGCGAGACCCGCGTGGTTCTGGATCTTTTTCAATGGGCGAGTTCTGACATGCGGAGAACACGGCGCTATTTTGCCGGATAAGGTGCGCGTGGAGGAGACGGATCGCCCCGTGAGAATACAGACGATCCGGTTGAAAGGCGAGACCTATCAGGAGATGGTGGAACGGATTCCCGTAAACAGTTTTGTATCTGGGCTGCTTGAGGCAGATGCTTCTTTTGAAGTTGGAGAGGAAGAACGTCTGGGCGGTGCTGTCCGTTTCACTACTCGGGAGATTGAATTCAAATTTGCGCAAAAAAAGGAGGTTTCGCGGTTTCGGCCCGTTTTAAGAGGTCTCACTGAGCGCGTAAAAGATTTGTCAAGGCAGAAGCAAGAGGCTTTTGAAAAACTGGAGGACCTGAAAATGGCTTATCCGCCTGTTCACTACCTGAAACGGTGGGAAATTGAGAAAGAACTGGCGGAAAAGCAGAAAGAGATCGAGGCCCTGAAACGCAAAAACGTGCGATTCAGGGGTGTGTTACGTATTCGTCTGACAGGAGACCAACTATGATATACAACGCGATGTTTCTGTGCGGCCTGTTCCTCATGCTCATTGCCGCAAGGGGCAATGCACAAGAACTGATATTGAGAGCACCTTTAGTACCTGCGCGGTCGGCGACGGTCTATGCCGGGATGAACGCGCGGATGCAGCAGGTCAACTTTGAGGTGGGAGACCGGGTGGTCAAAGGGGATACCCTTATGGTATTAATCCGCCGAGATCTGCGCGTGAAGGAAGCAGCAGCTCGAATTGCATTGAAGAAGGCCCAGACCCTGAAAGCGCGCTGGGAAATGTTGCACGATAAGAAACTGATCAGTGACCAGCAGCTTGAGAATGTCCGCTTTGATGCCGAGGTCGCGCACTGCAACTGGGTCACCGCGCGCATGGAACTGGACAGAACCGCGATCATCGCACCCCAGGACGGGATGGTGGTCGAGGTCAATGTAAAGGCAGGCGACTGGATACTGGCTTACACCGCGGTCGCGCGGGTGATCGACCATATGGACCTTCAGGTGCATCTGCTTGTGTCCGAGGACATGCTGAACGCGATCTATAAGAATATGCCGCTGTCTGCCGTGATGACCGCCGGGGGAAAGCGCGCGTTGCTCGGGCGCGTCGTCGGGATCAGTCCCATAATTGATCCGGAAAATGGGACGTGCAAAGTAACGGGTCTTTTTTTGAATGCGGGAAAGTATGTCCGCCCCGGCGCCCTGGTCAATGTGATTATCGGAAGGTGAAAAATATGTTTCTCATCCATAAGAAGTTGTTTTATTTTTTGTGTTATGAGCATTTATCAGGTAATTAATGATAGGAGATATATCATGCAGAGTGTGACCAGGAATATTTTTGTTTTCGTCTTATTGGGATTTTTCACGGTTGCATCCGCTCAGGTTTCACAGGAGAAGATGGCTGCTTTTAAGTCGCCAGAGATGGTGGTGATTCCCGCGGGGCGTTTTAAGATGGGGTGCGTGTCCGGGAGAAGTTGCACCAATGCCGAAAGACCGGTGCATGAGGTGACGATTAAATCGTTTGCGCTGTCGAAGTACGAGGTGACATTTGAGGAATACGATCTCTTCACGGATGCGACGGGGCGCGAGCGAGCAGATGACAGAGGTTTTGGGCGCGGGCGGCGTCCGGTGATCAATATCACCTGGGATGATGCGGTGGCGTACACGGAATGGCTATCGGAGCAGACGGGAAAAAACTATCGTTTGCCGAGCGAGGCAGAGTGGGAGTATGCGGCGCGCGCAGGAACAGTGACGAGGTATAGCTGGGGACATAATCTCGGTCACAACCGCGCCAATTGCAATGGGTGCGGCAGTCAGTGGGATAATGAGATGTCAGCACCTGTGGGATCGTTCGAGGCCAATGCCTGGGGGCTTTACGACATGCACGGCAATGTGTGGGAATGGACTCAGGATTGGTATAATAATAGATATGTGGGAGCACCCAAGGACGGGTCTGCGTGGGAGGTCGGTGATCGCACTGCGCGCGTGGTGCGCGGCGGTGCCTGGTATCTGGAAGGGTTTTTCCTTCGCTCGGCTACTCGCGACCGACACAGTGCCTTTGCCGGGAGCCTTTATGTGGGGTTTCGAGTTGCTCAGAGTTTGTGATTTTTTTACCAAAAAATAAAAAGGGTGTGAACACTGAAAGTTCACACCCTTTTTTATATCTGGAACTTAAAAAGAAAATCTACGTCTGTGTATGGTCAACTAAAAAAATGGTGGCTCCCGGCGGAATCGAACCACCGACACAAGGATTTTCAGTCCTCTGCTCTACCAACTGAGCTAGGGAGCCATCATCTTTCCCAATAAAAAAACAAAATTTAACAAAACGGCTGATTGGTGTCAAGGTTCTTGCGTACGTTTTTTCGTAAATAGAAGCGATGTTGCGCTATATGCCGGTTTACAATTATAAACAGATAAACCATTTGACAAATGCAAGGGGCGGGGGTTAATTAATTCCTCACATTTTTTTAGAATTTTGCTTTTTTGTGAAAACTGCGCCAATGGCTCTTGATACGCAAAATATTCAGACGGAAGCAGATGATGCGAGTTCACAACCCGCAGTAACATTGCGCGCCGTGGGATTGGGGCTATTTCTGGTCGTCGCCCTGGATCTGCTGGCTATTTGTGTGCGCTACATCTTGCACGCTCCGCTGATGACGTATAGCCACATTCCAATGGCCATGCTGATCGTGTTGATGATTCTGATGATCGGACTCGCGATTGTTGCAAGGGTGACCGGCTGGACACTTTCACCAGGCGAGTGGCATGCGATTCTGGCGATGGGCCTCGTGGGCGCGGCACTGCCGTGTTTTGGCCTGACGGGATATTTGATCGGCTATATCACGGCGCCTTATTATTTTGCTACGGAAGAAAATCAGTGGGCTGAACACCTGCACCCGCTTTTGCCCAACTGGCTGTTGCCGAGTCACAAGGGGAATGCCGTTGCGTGGTTTTACGAAGGCTTGCCGAGTGGTGCTACTATCCCCTGGGATGTTTGGGTATTGCCCCTGTTCTGGTGGACGACGGTTGTGGCGGCAGCTTTTTTAATGCTGGCCTGTGTAGCTACTGTTTTGAGAAAACAGTGGGTACAAAACGAACGCCTGGTTTTTCCCGCGATGGCGCCGTTGATCGATATGGTTTCTGAACCGGGCGATGGCGAGGGATGGTTGCCCGGGTTTATGCGCAATCGTTTGTTCTGGATCGGGTTTGCCATTGCGTTTGGCGTGCTGGCCTGGAATTGTATCAATTACTTTGTACCGGGTTTTCCGCGTTTTCCCATTTACCGGTCGCGCTGGTACTGGATTGATCGCCAATTGCCGCCTATCAGGGGATATTTTGGCATTTTTACTATACTTTTTTCTTATTTTGCCAGCCTGGATGTTCTGTTTTCAATCTGGTTTTTTGATTTGTTGTTCATCTTTGAGGGCGGTCAGCTCAGCAAGTGGGGCTATAAAGCCACCACGCCTTATTATCGCACGGGGGTGTATTACTGGCAGACTGCGGGCGCATTTATTGTTTTTGTGTGTTCGACCTTCTGGGTTGCGAGAAGACATTTGAGAGATGTGTTGATGAAGGCACTTGGGAGAGATCCCACAGTGGATGACTCTGGGGAATTGATGTCTTATCGCGCTGCTTGTATCGGTCTGCTGTGCAGCATGGCATATTTGTTTATCTGGCTGACACAGATGAATTTCGATCCGCTGCAAGGATTTTTGCTGCTCCTCGCCGTAATTTTTGTCTATACGGGTATGGCGAAGATCCTGGCGGATACCGGCATGCCATTTACCAATACACCGATAGGACCCTGGAGTATGGTGGCACCATTTTTTGGACGGCGCAATATCCCGCTTGCCACCATTGTCGCTTACCGCTATTCGGGTTTGATTACCGGGCATTTCAAGGGGTTGTTTTTGCCCGCGCTTTCCCATGCAGGACGCGTCTCCGAGGGCGTTCCCGGCAATCAGCGGCGGCGGCTGATGGGCGCGCTTGGACTGGTGTTTATTGTCAGCTTGCTGTTCAATATGTTATTCACCGTGTGGTTGGGTTACGATCAGGGGGCTTATAATTTCAACAGTTGGGAGATTACGCGGGCAGCCGAACGCCATTTCCAGGGTACGGTCGATGCGATCAAAAAACCCGATGAGCCGCCATTTTATGAGGATAATCCCGAACAAGCGGTATTTTTTGGCATTGGCGGTCTGATGATGGCCGGGTTGATTTATATGCGCTATCGCTTTGCGTGGTGGCCGCTGCATCCCGTGGGTCTGGCGATTTCGGGTTCTTATCTGGTCCGGCGCAGCAGTTTTACGACTTTTCTTGCATGGTTGATTAAGTTTGTGATCATAAAAGTAGGCGGTCCAACGGTTTATCGCAAATCGAGACCCCTGTTCATCGGTTTGCTCGTCGGATATATTCTCGGTGTGGCTTTGTCAGTGGGTATCGACATAATCTGGTTCCCTGAACGCGGGCATTGGGTACATCGCTATGGATAAATATTACAAGCACATCACGTGGAGCCTTATCGGTCTGGGGATTTTTGTCACTGCGCTTCTGATTGCGGGACCCTATCGCGTAAATCCCCATATAGCTACTCTGTTGGGATTGGAAACGCCCGGCGAGGTTCTCCCCGAACCCGTTCCGCGGGCAGAAGAAGTGGGCACACGGGTTCTGGATGCTGTGCGCGAAGATGGGATTCACGCGTTGATGGATCAGTTTGTGCGCTACGACTCGCGCGTAGTGGGGTATGAAGGCCATGAAAAAGCCGCGGATTTTATAGAATCCGAGTTTCGGCGTTTGGAATTAGAAGACGTCGAAGCCGAGACGTATGGCGTGGCGGTGCCCATAGACCGGGGCGGCAGCTTAGAAGTAGAAGATACCGGCGAGGTTTTTTCTATTCACGGTCTATGGCCCAATCTGGTCAAGACGACCACATTGCCCCCAGGTGGCGTGCGGGGGCATCTCTTGTGGGGTGGCACTGGCGATGTATCGGAATTTAATGGGCGCGATATAGAAGGTGCGGTGGTGTTGATGGAGTTTAATTCGTGGAATAACTGGCTCAATGCCGCCATGCTCGGCGCGCAGCAGATAATATTTGTTGAACCCGATTCCACGTTTACCGCGCAGGCAGAGACCAAATTTTTGCAGGTGCCCAATAGTGTTGAGCGATTTTGGATCGATAAGGAGAGTGGCGAAAGACTCAAGGCATTGCTCGCGCAAAAGGATGAGGTCAATGTCACTTTGAAGGCGCGAATGGATTGGGAAAAGAAAGAGACGCGGAATATTTTGGGCTGGATTCGCGGGACCGATCCTGTATTGAGCGAAAAAATCGTGGTGATCAATACGTATTACGATGCGATGTCTGTGGTGCCTGCGCTTGCGCCGGGTGCGGAGATGGCGTGTGGGATTGTGGGCATGATGAAGTTGGCTGAATATTTTAGCAAGTACCCGCCCAAACACACGCTTTTGTTTCTCGCTTCTTCCGGGCACCATCTCGGCTTCAGGGGCATTTGCGATTTTTTGAGCAGGCATTCGCGCAAGGAAAAGCATTTTGCCGCGTTGATGACCGAACCCCTCGATTTGCCACTGTTGATTTCTCTGGATTTGACGAGTCAGACAGATGAAATCGGGGTTTGGAACAGCACGCGCAATTATTATTACAAGCGTTTCTTCACGCCATTTGGCAAGTCGTTTATACATTATTCAAAGGCAATAGCCGAGCGATTTGATCTGGACCCCGCCGATGCCCTCATCGATGGGATCAATCCAAAAGGCGGCATGAGCTGGGATATGTATATCCCGGGCAAAATTCTGAAAACAGATGGCGAGGTCGTTTTGGAAGCGGGGACGCCTGCACTGTCGCTCATTACGGTCAACGATGCGCGTTTCAGAGTGGATACCCCACTGGATAAACCCGAGCATGTGAATTTCGAAAATCTCACCGGGCAGATACGCCTGCTTGCTGGCGTGCTCGATCTCGGGTTAAATTCCGAGGATTTTTTGCCCGATTACAAGCTGGATCCCGACGACCGCATGCGAGGGTTGCAGGGTTTTGTGCGCACATTTCCCCGGCTAAGCATTACACCTGATCGCCCCCGTCCCGGAGCTGTGGCTTCGCTGCGAATGGGCAATGACAAATCGATTAAAGGCGTGCGTCGCGTCTATTACGACATTGCCGATGAAAATGGCGAATTTTACATGCCGGGCATTGCCGAACGTCGCGTGGATGTGAAAGCTTTTTATATGGATCCAGAAAGCGGCGAAATTACGTACGCGCCCAATCACGGTCGCCAGGCGCGCATATACCGGGGCGAATTTAATATGGACTGGTGGATATCCAAGCGTACGCGGATTTTATTTCCGTGTATTGCAACGGATTTTTACGAAACAGTCGATCCGCGTTATCTCACCAAGTTATCGAGTATCAGCGTGCTCGGTCCCGGCAATACTGCGCCACAGGAATACGGCTATGCCATCGGTTTTGGTCCAGAAGAACCGGTGGGAACCATTTTTACTACGCCGGGCGAACGGGTCAAAATTGTGATGCGGGAGCGGGAGATTGGCGTGCGCTACTTGTTGTTGAACTCAAAGAGTGCGGAAAGCGTGGAAGTCGCACGCGGCGATGGCTTCCAGATTTTACAACACGGTGGGGCGTTTATTCGCTCTTCTTACCAGGCTGCAAAAGATATGTGGACGCTGAACGAGGCGCGAATGCGCGAATTGGAGAAGTATTCGATTGAGAATCAGCGGATGACCAATTTGCACACGCAGGCCAAACACCATCTGGATCTGGCAGAAGAGGCGATGCAAGACAAGAAATGGGATTTGTTTGTCAAACACACGCGCGCGGGCATGGGTCTCGAATCGCGCGCCTATCCAGACGTGAAATCAACGCAAAACGATGTGATCCGCGGCGTGATTTTCTTTATGATACTGGTCATTCCGTGCGCGTTTTTTGTCGAGCGATTGCTTTTTACCTTTTCGGATATCCGGGTGCAAATCAGCGGTTTTGGCGCGGTTTTTATGGTGATCTGGATCGTGCTTTCGCAGGTGCATCCCGCTTTTGATCTCTCCAATCCGTTTGTGATTTTGCTGGCTTTTGTGATTTTTGCACTGGCGATTTTTGTGATTTCCATTGTGTCGGGGCGGTTTCACGAAAATATCCGACAACTGCGCACAGAAGAGGTATTGTTGCACGATACGGATGTGGGGCGAATAAGTGCATCGGTGGCGGCATTTCAGTTGGGTATTGCGAACATGAAAAAGCGCAAAATGCGCACGAGCCTGACATTTGCCACGCTGGTCTTGTTGACATTTACGGTGTTGTCCTTTACGTCAATCAAGACGACGCTCGATTTTCATCAACTTCCTCTGGATGATACCGAAGGCACATATCCAGGACTGTTAATCCGCAGCCAGTTCTGGGGACCGCTGGAGGATACGGCTTATGATTATGCCCGCGTCAATTTTTTTGATCAGGGTGATATTGCGCCGCGCAGTTGGTATGTGACGCGAGACTTGAAAAAGACGCCTATCGAGACGCCTGAAAAAACGACTAAAGTGCTGGGGATATTGGGATTGGCTGTTAATGAGCCGGCGGTTACGAGGATCGATACTCTGTTGAGCCATGGACGCTGGTTTGAAGAGGGCGAATTTGCGTGTATTTTGCCCGGCAAAATAGCCGGATTGCTCAAGGTAGAGCCTGAAGATATCGGCAAAAAGAGCGTGCGCTTATTTGGCAAACAATTGAAAGTCGTGGGGTTGATCGACGCGGAAAAAATGCGCAATCACCCGGATCTGGACGGGGAGATGTTGAGTCCGGCAGATTTTAAGCTGACGGATGATGAAATCATCTCTCAGATGACCCAGCAGGAGAATCGCGAAAGACAGGGTCTGGAACAACCCCAACTCGAGAACATGCCATTCGAGCATATTGATCCCGACGATATTGCCATTATTCCCTATAAGATATTGCGAGAGGTGGGTAGCCCACTACAATCTGTGGCGATTCGTTTGCGCGAAGATGTAAATGTTGAAGAACAGGTCAAAAAATATGTATCGCGGTTGTCGGTCGTGGTGTACGCGGGTATTCCTGGGGAAGATGGCAAAATCCAGGTATCGATTTACAGTTCGCTGGGATGGGGGCCATTGCCCGGCCTCGCCAATTTGTTCGTTCCCATCCTGGTGGCTGCACTGATTGTGTTGAATACGATGATGGGATCGGTGTACGAGCGTTTTCGCGAAATTAGCATTTATTCTTCTGTGGGGTTGGCACCTGTACACATCGCCTTTTTGTTTATTGCCGAGGCGTGTGTTTATGCTGTTTTGGGGACTGTATCGGGGTATTTGCTCGGTCAAGGCGTGATCAAAGTTTTGTTGTGGCAGGGGTGGTTGCAAGGGCTTAATGTGAATTATTCAGCATTGTCAACGGTGATTTCTTCGGCACTGGTGATGGTGGTGGTTTTAATTTCGTCGCTCTATCCCGCGCGCCAGGCGTCAATGATGGCCGTGCCCGATGTGACGCGTCGCTGGAAATTGCCCGACCCGGAAGGTGATCACTGGCATTTTGAATTTCCCTTTACAGTGGGCGGTAAAGACGTGTTTGGGCTGTCGGTATTTCTGGTCGATTATTTCGAGTCGCACATGGGCGAGTCCATGGGTGCGTTTTATACAGATGGTGCGCGGTTTGGTGCAATTGAAGCAGCAACCGGCGCGGGATATACGATTGATACGACGATATGGTTGGCACCTTATGATTTGGGTGTAAGTCAGCAAGTACATTTTGAAGCCGTGCCCACGGGAGAGCACAATATTTTTGCGATGACGCTGACAATAGATCGGCTTTCGGGTGATGCGGCATCGTGGCGGAGGGTCAATCAGGGCTTTATGAACGCGCTTCGCAAACAATTTTTGATCTGGCGGACGGTTGATCCAACCAATCGCACCAAATACACGGAAAAAGGGCGGGAATTGCTCTCCGCTCCCACAGCGGCGGCCAACGCATAGTATCTATACACGGGACAATCTATGGCTTTAGGCAATCTTTTAAGACGCAACAAAGACAAACCACCAAAGAAAAATACGCAGTTTGAAGAGATTGAAGAGTATCGCGATCTGCTCGAAACGCCCGACGAATATGCCGATGGCTTTAATACAAAGACCATTGTGGGTGCGTTATTTGTCTCGATTGTGATGGTGCCAGGCAATATTTATCTGGAACTGATGATCGGTGGCTCCATTGGCGCGGCGGCGCAGTGGGTCACGATTATTTTGTTTATCGAGTTGGCAAAGCGCTCGTTTACTGTACTCAAGCGACAGGAAATTTATCTGCTGTATTACGTGACGATTGCGCTGGTCAATCGAGAGTCCAATGCTTTTGAAGGTCTATTGTGGAATCAGTATTTTGTGCAGTCGCCCGCAGCCGTACAATTTGGCATACAAAAAGCACTGGGCGAATTGTGGTGGTACGCGCCGAAGGCAAATTCCGAGGCGCTGATCGAGCGCACGTTTTTACACGCCGATTGGTTTTGGCCCATAGCATTGCTGATACTGGGCACGATTATGGGTCGCATTGCCTGGTTTTCCGCCAGTTATGTGTTGTTCCGCATCACGTCCGATTACGAGAAGTTGCCATTTCCATTTGCACCTATCGCGGCACAGGGGGCTATGGCATTGGCAGAAGAGAGCAGCGGGGATATTACGTGGCGCTGGCGCATGTTTTCTGTTGGGGCGGTGATCGGCCTGGTGTGGGGGATGCTTTATGTAGCTGTACCAGCCATTACGGGTGCGTTTATGGAACAACCGGTGCAGCTTATCCCGATTCCATTTGTCGATTTCACACAATATACGGGATATTTTTTACCTGCAACCCCACTGGGCTTTACCCTCCATCTGGGACCCATTTTTGCGGGTTTTCTCGCCCCATTCTGGGCCGTGATGGGGGCTTTTATAGGCGTGATGATCCATACAATTGCAAGTCCCATTTTACACCATTATGGATTTATGCCGCACTGGTTTATGGGGATGGACACCATTCAGACCCATTTTGTGACGGGTATTGATTTCTGGATGAGCTTTGGCATTGGTATTACATTTGCCATTACTGTTATTGGATTTTATCAGGTGTGGCGCGGGGTGCGAACTGCGCGGATTGAAAAGACCGAGAAGGGATCGTGGGAAACGCCGCCCGGGCGGGGGGATTTCAGGATTTGGATTTGCGTGGTGTTGTTTTGTATAGCGAGTTTGTACACCATTGTTCTGTCAAAAATTCTTTTTCCGCAACTGGTCACCGTCACTCTACTGATCTTTTTCTTTATTTTTGCATTTGTATATACGCCTCTCATTTCATTTGTCAATGCCCGTTTAGATGGTATGGTGGGGCAAAACGTGAGTATTCCGTACATTAAACAAGCTACCATTTTTCTCAGTGGTTTCCGGGGGATTGAGATCTGGTTTGTGGATTTTGGTCTGGATAACTATGGCGCAGCAGCGCAGCGTTTCCGAGAGATCGAGTTGACTGGTACCAAATTTACGAGCATTTTGAAGGCTGAGATTTTTATGGTGCCGCTGGTTTTTCTGACCAGTTTTATGTACTGGTCCTACATCTGGAAACTCGCGCCTATTCCTTCCGATGCCTATCCATATGTGCAATTGTTCTGGCCGTTGAACGCCCTTCAGCGGTGTGTGTGGATTACCAGTACCATGCGTGGGGAAGTTGACTATTCCGAGGAGGGCACCGTAACGTGGACGCCAGCCAATTTGTCGAATAATGCGTGGTGGTACTGGCGGGTGCGGGCAACACCCGATGATCCGGATAGTGTACCCGATGACGAGCGCAGGTATGGGCCGTGGTCGAGCACAGCTTATTTTTACACCAATTTTGATGATACACAATCCCCACCATATTCGCCCGCAACACTGAGTCGCGCGCCCCCCGATATTTCCGATGCTTTAGCACAAGGGTTGCCTTCTGCTCCAGAAATACGCAGTGCGAACAATGGCGCGCATCTGGGTACGCCAAATCCAGAAATGATCATTTCCCGGGCGATGGATCCCCAGGACCGAGAATTGTTCTATCAATACGAGATCGATCAGGTGCCTTCTTTTGACGGAGCATTTTTACAGTCGTCAGATGATCAGCCCATTTTGTTTGAGGCTCTAAAACCCTGGGTTATTGGCACCGGATTTGCAATAGGACTTGTATTCTTCATTGTTTTGTCCATATTTGGATTACCCATCTTGCTGATTTTTGGTTATATACGCAGTTTGACCAGTATTCCACATTTTATGATCACCGAGATCATCGGTGCGTTGATTGCTCGCTATTATTTCTGGAAGCGTTTTGGCAAGCAACAATGGCGTATTTATGCAGCGGTGTTAATGGTGGGCTTTTCTGTGGGCATGGCGCTTGTGGGCATGGCATCGGTGTCTATTGCCATGATCCAGAAGTCGGTATCGGTCTTGTTGTTCTAATCGCAGAGGGTTTATTTTCATAGCGAAAATCCGTTGGTGATTGTGTATGCCAACGGATTTTTTTAGAGGGAATTATGGCTGACGAGCGTTTTTTAGTTACGGGTGCATTGGGGTGTATTGGCGCGTGGACTGTGTACAATCTGGTGCGCGAAGGGGTGCCGGTTACGGTATTCGATCTGGCGACAGAGCCTCGGCGGTTGCAATTGTTGCTGTCAGATGGCGAATTGGCTCAGGTGAACTTTGTCGCGGGCGATATTGCGGATTTGCCCGATTTTGAACAGGCGCTGGATGATAATGAGATTACGCATGTCATTCATCTGGCAGGGCTTCAAGTGCCGTTTTGCAAAGCCGATCCACCGCTCGGTGCGCGCGTCAATGTGGTGGGTACTGCAAATGTTTTTGAAGCTGTGAAACGCCGGCAGGAGCGTATTGACAAAGTGGTCTATGCGAGTTCTGTCGCGGTTTTTGGCGCGCCTGAGGATTACGAGCCGGGCGCTGTGATGCGAGATGATTCCGCACTGATGCCCCATACGCATTACGGCGTGTACAAACAGGCGAATGAGGGTACCGCACATGTGTATTGGCTCGACGAGGGTGTGTCTTCTATCGGTTTTCGGCCCTATGTAGTCTATGGGGTGGGGCGCGATCAGGGAATTACTTCTACGCCTACGACCGCTATGCTCGCAGCAGCGGCGAATTTGCCCTATCACATTTCTTATGGCGGGCGCACGGTTTTTCAATATGCCGATGATACGGCGTGCGCGTTTATTCAGGCTGCACGAGCCGATTACGCGGGTGCCGGAGCGTTTAATTTGGGTGGATTTGCACCCGATATGCAGGATGTGAAGGATGCGATTGATCGGGCAGCACCCGAGGCGGCGGATAAGGTCACGTTTGAAGATATCCAGTTGCCATTTCCCCAGGAAGTCGATGGCAGTGGGTTAGAGGCTGCGATTGGCAAAGTGGCGCACAAGCCGCTGACAGAAGGCGTGGCGGAAACTGTGGCACTGTTCCGCGAATTGATTGCCGAGGGAAAAATCGATGCGGAAACCTATATTGCGGAGCGATCGTGAGGATAGATATGGCTGAACAATACGATGTGTTGATAACAGGTGGTACGGTGATAGACCCGGCTAATGGCGTGCATGACGCGTTGGATGTGGCTTTGAAGGATGGCGTAGTAGCTGCTATTGGGTGCGATTTGGGGGCGGCCGATTCAGTAATTGATGCAAGCGGATGTCTCGTGATGCCGGGGCTGATTGATTTGCATACCCATGTGTACAAAGATGTGTCGAGTTTTGGGATAGAGGCCGATGACCTGTGTCCGCGCACAGGCGTGACAACGAGCGTTGATACGGGGACGGCGGGTTGGATTAATTATCGCGGATTGGAGCGCTATGTAATGGAACCGTCTTCAACGCGCATTTTGGCCTATGTCAATCTATCGGGTGTCGGCTTGCCCTGGCGGCGCGGCGAGATGGTGTATGAAGGCTATGTGTCGGCCAGTGAGTGCGCGCAGACGGTTTTGAATCACCCGAAAACAGCCCTGGGCGTTAAGGTGCGTTTGTACAAAGGCGTGGGTGGTGATGCGGATGTGCGCGATTTGTTGCAAATTGCCCTGGAAGCCGCCAATCGGTGCGAAAAACCCCTGATGGTTCATATCAGCAATGCCGATGTGCTTTTGCGCGACCTGCTCCAGCCTCTGCGCCCGGGCGATATTGTGACCCATTGTTTTCACGGTACACAACCCGCGTCGATTATCGACAACCGGGGAAAGGTGATTTCTGAGGCGTGGGATGCGCGAGACCGCGGGGTAATTTTTGACATCGGACACGGGTTGGGCAGTTTTAGTTACGACGTGGGGCGCGCAGCTATGGAAGATGGTTTTCCACCCGATACCATCAGCAGCGATATCCATTCGTACAATATCGATGGTCCTGTTTACGACTTGCCGACGACGATGTCCAAGTTTCTGAATTTGGGCATGTCGCTCGAGGAAGTGATTCAACGCTCAACCATTGAACCTGCACAGGTGATTGATCGAGAGAATGATCTCGGACACCTGGGGGTTGGTGCTGCGGGCGATGTCGCTGTATTTGAGTTGGAAAAGGGTAAATTTGAGTTGACCGATGCAATGCAGCAGGTGTTGATGGGCGAGCAACGGTTGGTTTGTCGTGCGTCTGTTCGGGCGGGGAAGGTCTGGTGGACGAATAGACGAATAGACGAATAGACGAATAGACGAACCCCGCCCAACCACCCAAAGTTGCTAAAAACTACGTCGTTGATTCGCGCTTTTCAAAGGAGTTTGTTATGTCCGAAGAAAAAGGGTTGGTAAATCCGTTTGTTTTATCTGATGGCGATGGTTATATGTGGCTGAAGGGCAATTTGCACAGCCATTCGACAAATTCGGATGGGCGGGTCTCACCACAAGAACGCGTGGATGGGTATGTCAATCAGGGCTATGATTATTTGTGTGTATCCGATCACAATAATATCACATTTGTCGAAACACTGACCTGTCCTGAAAACTTTACGCTTATCCAGGGTGCTGAATTGCATCCCGATAATCCCTTTGGTGGGGACCGCCACCATTTTGTGGCACTCAATATTTCAGAGGATATGGATGCCCGGGCGATGCCCCCGCAACATGTGATTGATGAAGTTAAAAAACAGGGTGGCTCAATCTGGCTCGCACATCCGCACTGGAGCGGGATCAATATTTTGCGCGATACAATGCCGTTGACGGGTTTGGCGGGTATAGAGGTTTTTAATACGACCTGTCGGTGCGCCGGACGCGGTGAGTCTTCTGTGCACTGGGACGATTGGATGGATTTGTCCGGACAATTGCTCCCGGCACTGGGCAATGACGATTCCCACGCGGCTGATTCAGAAGCGCGCGATACGTATCAGGGCTGGACAATGGTGCGCGTGAAGGAGCGGTCGCCAGAAGCCATTGTTGAAGCCCTGGAATCCGGCGCGGGTTATGCGTCAACGGGTCCACAAATTTTTGATATTCAGTTGCATGGTGGGGAAGGCCGCGCGGTTGAAGCCACGGTAAAATGTTCACCTGCACAGCGCATTGCCGCGGTATTAGATTCGAGGGGGACCGAATACCATGAGGGTGGTAAGCTGTTTGAGACCGCCACATTTACGCTGCGGCCCGGTTCAAAACACGTGCGTTTTGAGATTATTGCACCAAATGGCGACAAGGCGTGGTCCAATCCCTTTGATCTCACCGCGCTTTAGGTTGTAGGTTTTTATCGGAACGGGTAGAGAATTATTGAGAATTGGAGCGAGTCAATGCTCACGCAATTGGAAATTACTGCTCGGGAAACTGTGCTTGATGGCAAATTGTACGGTGCCGTGGGCGCTTATGAAACGCTGTGTGGCAGTGCGTGGTTCGCGCTTGATCCCACTCACAAACAAAACGAGGCGATTATCGATTTAAATCTCGCGCCTGTTGACGAGAGCGGGCGGGTGATTTTTCGAGCCGATGTGCATTTGCTCAAGCCGGTTGATGTCGCCCGGGGCAACAGTACTGTGTTTTACAATGTGGTCAATCGGGGGCGCAAAAATATTTTGCCGATGTTTAATCTGTCAACGGGATCGAATATGCCGGATACTGCCGCACATTTTGGCGATGGCTTTTTGATGCAACAGGGTTATACGATTGCCGCGTGTGGTTGGCAGGCCGATGTGCCGCCTGAAGCAGAAGGCGCTACCAATTTGATGACCTTGGACGCGCCAGTGGTTGATGTTACGGGTCCTGTGTCGTGTGAGGTTGTGGTGGATGCAGAGACGGATTTGCATTCTTTGGGGAGTCGCTATCACGATCCCTATGAACCCGTAGAAGATGGCGATGCGGTGCTCACTGTGCGGGCGTATCCGTATGATGAAGCCGAGGAAATTGGGCGCGATCAATGGTCGTTTGATCGGCTGGAAGACGGGCGTGCCGCGATCCGATTTCCGCAGGGATTTGAACCGGGGCGCATTTACAATCTGGTTTATACGGGCAAAAATCCAACTGTGATGGGAACGGGTTTTGCCGCAACCCGGGATTTTGTGTCGTTTTTGAAGTACGGGATGGATGGCAATCCGCTGGGCAATGCGATTGAGCGGGCGTATGCTTTTGGGTCGTCGCAAAGTGGGCGTTTCTTGCGACACATGTTGTATGAGGGTTTTAATGGGGATGAGGCTGGCCGAAAGGTTTTCGATGGGGTATTTGCCAATGTTGCGGGCGGCGCACGGGGATCGTTTAATCATCGGTTTGCACAGCCTTCGCGGCATGCCAGCGCGCATTTTGATGCGTTGTATCCCACGGAGCAGTTTCCGTTTACGGATTTGCCGCAGATAGATACGGAAACGCGAGAAGAGAGCGGTTTGTTGGATCGCTGTGACGCCGCAGGGGTGACACCTCGCATTTTTTATACCAATACTTCAACCGAATACTGGAATCGCGGTGCGTCTTTGAATCACACAGATGTGAACGGACAAGAGGATGTGGAGGTTCATCCTTCGGTTCGCGTTTATCATTTTGCAAGTACAAAACACGGTCCGGGCGATGTGCCCAAAAAGCCGGGGCGAGCAGTGCCCCCAAATCCCGTGAATTTTCGCTATGCAGAGCGCGCCCTTCTCGTTGCGTTAGACCGCTGGGTGCGCGAGGGCGTTGATCCTCCCGAGAGCAGATATGGCCGCATTGCGGATGGTTCTCTGGTAGATGCAGACGATTTGAAATTTCCCACTATTCCCGACTTGCCAAGTCCCAGACGCATGCGGAGACCTTTGCGGTTGAATTGGGGAGATAGGTGGGATGCGGGTATTATCGATATCGAGCCGCCTGAAAAAGGGCGTCCTTTTGGGGTGCGCGTGCCCCAGGTTGATCGAGATGGCAATGAGGTCGCGGGTATTCGCATGCCCGAGGTGGTCGCACCCCTGGGTACGTTTACGGGATGGCGGTATCGACAACGCGGCGCGACCGATGCGCTTGTTGGCCTGGATGGGATGTGGGTGCCATTTGCGCGCGATGAGGATGCGCGCGAGGGTGATTCGCGATTATCGATTGCTCAACGCTATGGTAGTCGAGAAGCGTATCTGGATTGTGTGGCGCGAGCCGCTCGGGAACTGGTGGGGGAGCGGTTGATGTTGCGCGAAGATGTAGATCTCGCTGTCGAACGGGCTGGGGAGATGTACGATTGGGTGATGATGGGGGATGGAGACTGATGGATTGCTACAAACCACTACCATCGGGAGGTGTTCCATGAAGCGCGTGATTAAACCCGAAGGCGCGTACCATGTCGAGGTTGAAGATGTGCCGTTGCCAGAGATTCGACAGACAGAGGTGCTTATCAGAACAGAACGCACGCTGATTAGCAGGGGATCTGAGATCTGGCGGCGGTATGTGCGAGAAGAAGCGATTGATCACCAGATGATGGGATATTCGCTCGCTGGGACGATTGTGCAGGTGGGCGCGCAGGTCGATGATTTTTCGATGGGGGAACGGGTGGCGGCTCTGGCGCCGCATGCCGAGTACGTGGCTGTTGAGGTTGTCAATTCGCGCCATAAACCAGCAGTGGTATCACTACCCGATGCGGTTACATCCGAGGCGGCAACTTTTTGGCCTCTGGCTACGAGTTCGGTGCTGTGGATGCGGGAAACTGGAGCTGGTCCGAAAGATACCATGGCGATTTTAGGGCAAGGTCTGGTGGGAAGTTGCTGTATGCAGGTTGCACGACATTTGCACGATTGCCGGGTGATCGCGGTCGATGCGTTGTCCCTGCGTTGTGATTTGGCCGAACAGTTGGGTGCGAGTGCTGTGGTGAATGCGGGCGAGACCGATCCGATTGCAGCGGTGAAAGAGCTTACTGATGGTCGGGGTGCAGATGTTGTGGTTGAAGCTGTGGGGGGACGCGCGGGCGCGCAGGCGTTTGCACAGGCGCAAGATATGGTGCGGGGAGGTGGATTATTGCAGGTTGTGGGATTGTATGAGGGCGAGCCACTGCCTCTGGATTCGTCAAAAATTCAGGGCAAACGCCTGATTGGGGGATATCTGAATAGCGCGTACCGGCCACAGGGGTCGGATATGGCGATCCAGTTGTTGATGGAAGACAAAATTCAAACGGAGGCAATGATAACGCATCGTTTTGATTATGAGGATGCCGCAGACGCATTTGATTTGTTGTACACGCGCCTTGATGAAGCAATGGCCGTGGTGATGGTTTGGAAGGATTGACGTAATCAGAGAAGGCTCCCCTTGGAAAATAACTACAAAGACAAAGTTATGCGCCTTGTCGAATATCTGACCCGGCTTGCAGTGCTGCGTACCAGGACCACAAGGGACGTTGACGAGTATCAAAATGTGCTTTGGTTAAAGGATATTCCAAAGCTTAAAGGGTGTTTCACACAGGCGTGGGGACGTGACGAAGATTTCGATTCTGACGTGTGGATAGAAATCCAGAACCAGAAGGAACCGCTGTTGCCTGGCGTTCCTTCTATCTGCGAAGACTGGGTTGAAGACGAGTCCCTTCGAGACAAAAACGATATTCCCGATCTCCTGCCTGAAATAACGAAGCAGGTAAAAAATCTCGATTGGCAGGAGGGGACCGATCAGCCTGAATTTATTTTTTATATCGAACGCCTTGAAGATTATCCCGATGTTCAGGAGGCTTGGGATAAATACGTCGAAGAACATTGGCTGCCATGGATGGAAGAGCATAACGACTGGGAAAGCATACATAGCGTTTACACAACGCTCTTTGTTATCCATCAGGAGCAACTTCGGCTTAGTGAGGAGTACGAACTTGTCCTCGCGCTCGGTCTGCTTATCTGGCAAACGCCGAACGGTCAGCGAGTCCGCCGTCACCTGATTGTCGCAAACGCCGCTCTCGAATTTGAAGCGAAATTAGGCAAGTTCACTGTACGGCCACTGCCGGATGGCGCAAACGTTCGACCTGAACTGGATATGTTGGACATTGAGGAACAACCCGAACGCGCCGAAGAAAACGCAAAGGCTTCGCTATCTGAGGCTGCGGACGATGATCCCTGGAACAGAAGCTGCGTCGAAGGTGTTCTTCAGGCCCTCGTCCATTCAATCAGTTCTCAAGGCGAATACAATAGCACGCTGCAAGCGACAAATAACCTGACATTGGACAAACCAGTCGTTGAATATGCACCGGCTCTTATATTGAGAAAACGATCCGTAAGGGGCCTCACCGAGACATTGAAGCGAATTAAGGGAAAAATAGAGGATGGAGAGGATTTTCCTTCTCAATTTAAGGACCTTGCTGAGATTCAGACGAACAGTGATAGTGATGTTTCAGAGCAGGACCCCGGCGAAACGAACAGTAGTTTCGATGGTGAATTGTTCTTTCCAAAACCCTGGAATGAAGAACAACGTCGCATCGTAGATAAGATACGAACTACCAGTGGCGTCCTCGTACAGGGACCGCCGGGCACTGGAAAATCCCACACGATTGCGAATCTCATCTGCCACTTGCTCGCGACAGGGCAGAGAACGCTTATCACCGCCAAGACACCGCGGGCGCTCCAGGTTCTCGACGGACTTGTGCCAGAAGAGTTACATCCGCTATACATCAATCTACTGGGTTCGGGACCGGAAGAAGGGAAATCTCTCGAATTGAGCGTCAGCGGAATTCTTCGCAAGAGCGAAGATTGGAACGAGGACCGGGCAAAAAGCGAAATCAAGACGCTCGAAAACAAGCTACAAGAGTTGCGAAAAGAGAAAGCCAAAGTCGATAGACGCCTACGCGACATCAGAGAATCCGAAACGCATTCTCAATCCGTTGCAGAAGGGACCTACCGAGGTACCGCAGCGCGTATAGCTAAGTCAGTCAATCAGGATCGCAGCGTCTATAGCTGGTTCACCGACACCGTCCCTTTGTACAAGACATGTCCGATCACCGCAGATAAATTGCGAGACCTATTGAGGAAGTTGCGTCACTTCAGCTTGGAAAAACGGCAAGAGTTGGATCTTGTATGGCCTGACGAACTATCGTCTGCCGCGCAGTTTGCCGAGCTTGTTGATTCAGAGAGACGAGCGCACCGCGAACATGAACTATCGTCCACTGAGGGCAACGAACAAGATGCAGATGCGCTATCGGATATCGATGCTGAAAGCGTAAGAAAAATTCACGATTCTCTTACCGCTTTCAGCGATTTGAGGCGTCAGTTATCAATATCGCCATATTCGTGGATGAGCAACGCCTTGCGCGATATCGCCAGTGGTAATGAATCACTGTGGCTTGAACGTCATCTTGTGACGCAAGGGGCAATAGACGCTATAGAGCTGCGCCTTTCCGTAGTTCGTGAAACGAACATCAAATTTCCAGACGAGGCCGACATCAGGACGCTATATGAAGATGTCAGCAATCTGAAAAGGCATTTGGAAAATGGCGGAAAACTCGGCTGGTGGCCGTTCCGTCCCAAGATAGTCAAAACTGTTCAAGTGGATGGTAGTTTCTGCTCCAATCTCCACCATTTGTCAGTTGCGGCTGATTTTTTTCACGTGCTTATTGAGCTTGAAAAGGCCTGGGAAGTCTGGGTGGGATATGAGGAACAAGAAGGCACTTATGCCTTACAATTCCAGAAGCTCAAGGAAATGTGCGACGCTCTTGCCGATGCTCTGTCACTTGGGAAACGACGTGATGATTGCATTGAGTCTCTGAGACAGTGCCCCGCTCTCCGAACACCTGATTGGAATGACGAGGCTCAGATTGATCAATTGATTGCCTCTTGCAGGTTCGCGCTCAAGCAATTGGCTGAAAAGGCGATTCTGAAGATTGAAGAACCAATAGGGTCTCTTGCCGGGAGGACTAATGCCCATTCCGTTGTAAGCGACTTGCTTCAGGCGATTCGCAATCGAGATATCGAAGGATATAAACAGGTCGCGAAGGCGACACAAAGTCTAAAGGATGAATGTCAGAAGATGAGAAAGTTGGATGCAGACATTGAGAAGCTGCGCCAATTTGTGCCGAATTTCACCGTAGAATTGGAGCAAAGCTGCACTAAGTCTTGCTGGGACGAGCGCGTTCAACAGGTAGAGAATGCCTGGCATTGGGCTCAAGCAAGGTTCTGGATCGATGAATATATAAAGAAGGAAGATGCCCCAAGCCTTGCTATACGTTCGCACCAGATTGAGGATGAAATTAACAGAGTCATTGCACAACTTGCAGAACTTCATGCTTGGTCGTTTTGCTTATCGCGACTCGAAAGTAGCCATCGCGGCCACATGGTAGCTTGGCAGCAAGCAATGGGTCGTCTTGGGAAAGGAACCGGGAGGCACGCTCCAAAGCATCGACGGGATGCACAGCAGCACTTGAACAAATGCCGTGAGGCAGTCCCGGCCTGGGTCATGCCACTACACCGCATCTGGGATACGGTGGACCCTGCTCCCGGTATATTCGATGTGGTCATTATTGACGAAGCATCGCAATGCGGACCAGAGGCATTGCCACTCTTTTATCTGGGCAAAAAAGTACTCATTGTTGGGGATGACAAGCAGATCAGTCCCGATGCTGTTGGCTTACCTCTTGATGCTGTACATCGTCTCATGAACGACTTACTATATGATTTTGACTTCAAAGACTCTTTTGCCGTTCAAAGCAGCCTGTTCGACCATGGAAAACGGCTATATGACGAAGGGCATATCACTCTGCGTGAGCACTTCCGCTGCATGCCAGAAATTATTCGTTTCAGCAATGGTCTCTGCTATTCTGACACGCCGTTAATCCCGTTGCGGCAATATGGGCCTGAGCGCTTGAACCCGCTGGAGCGCGTCTTTATCGAAAGCGGGTATCGCGAAGGAGTTGGGAATGGGGTGGTGAACCGACCGGAGGCCGACGCCATTGTCGAGAAGATATTGGAATTATGTGATGACGGGCGATATTCCGAAAAAACTATGGGCGTTGTTGTTCTCCAGGGAGAAGCACAGGCAAGGTTGATTGAGGGAAAGTTACTTGAACGAATAGGCGCAGAAGAGATGGAGCGGCGGCATCTCGTTTGCGGAAACTCATATAGTTTCCAAGGCGATGAGCGTGACGTTATATTCCTGTCCATGGTCGCGGCATCTAATGAGAGAATTGGCCCACTTGCAAGTCCGGCAGATGAGCGGCGGTTCAACGTTGCGGCAAGCCGTGCCCGAGATCAGATGTTTCTTTTTCATTCTGTAACCGTCAACGATCTGAGCACATCCGATCTGCGTCAAGAATTGCTCAAATTCTTTGAGAATACGAAACCGCAAGCGATTGCTGGCATAGACCGGGAGGAACTCGAACGTCGGGCCGCACAGGACAATCGAAAGGTCATTAACCCACCTGACCCCTTCGATAGCTGGTTCGAGATTGACGTTACGCTGGAACTCGTACGAAAAGGATATAACGTTCAACCTCAAGTTGAGTTTGCTGGCAGGAGAATTGACCTTGCCATCGAAGGTGGGCAAGCGCGATTGGCGGTCGAATGCGATGGTGATACCTGGCACGGTCCAGATCAGTATGATAAGGACATGGAGAGGCAGCGGCAACTGGAGCGTTGTGGTTGGGAGTTCTTTCGGGTCCGAGAATCGGCCTTTTATGCAAATAGGGAGATCGCGCTGGAGAAGCTGTGGCCCATGTTAGAAGAAAGGAGAATTTTCCCAGCGAGTGCATCGGGAGGTGGTAAAGCGGAAAAGACAAAAATAAAGAAACGCGAGAGAGCATCAACTAAACCACCTTTTGAACGCACTCCTGAGCCGTCTAATAATCGCCAAAAACCGCGTGAAACTGATAGCGAACAAGGAGAGCTTAAATTTGTGCAGCGAGAGGATACCGGAGCCGGCGAAAGTCCGCGCTCTGAGATCGACAACGACGATAGCTGGAACAAAAAAAAGTACGATATGGAAGGCAAGGTGTGGTGGAAACCGAAAGGTGAACTTGGGGAACTCGACGCCCTGTGGGTTCTCGTGCCAGATGGTGTGAAGGTCGAGACCCAGCGGCAGTACTTGGATTATCTAGGAAGCCGGATACGAGTGCTAGTAGACGAACTGGCACAGGACCCAGAAGAATACACGGGGTATAAGGACGTGCGGAGGGCATTAGAGTCCATAGTGCAGAAGTACATCGGAGACAAGATACCTTATCCAACAGAAATAAGTGTACACCCGACGACGTGGGTGGAGACAATCATGTATTACTTGGAAGACAGCATGCAGTATTTCACCCTTCTGGGCGAAGCAACAGAGGAGAGGGGTTACGAGAGGGTGGGTAAAACAGGAAAGTTGGACAAAAGGGAACAGGAGATGGTGGAACGTGACGATCTAGCAAAAGTTCTGGTGGAACTGATGCAAGCAGTCTGATGCGGGCGAGAGTAACGGAGCAAATGGGCAATGTTGGTTTGAGAAGACAGGACATGCCATGAAGAAACAGGTGCTTGACCAAAATACGTTGGACGATATCATTAAGCGTGTCGTGGAAGTGGCACAGCCGCAGCGAATTATACTCTTTGGATCCGCCGTGCGAGGCGCAATGACGCGGAATAGTGACATCGATCTGCTCATCGTCAAAGATGGAGGAGATGCACGCAATCTCATGGCGCAAATTTACCGGAAGTTGCATGGGGTCGGAGTTGCGGTTGATGCGGTCGTAGTGTCATCTGAAGATGTGGAACGCTTCAGGGATAGCCATGCGCTGATCATTAAGCCAGCCCTAAAGGAAGGGCGGATAGTTTATGAAGCCTCCTGAGCGTTTTCCGGCCGATGATCCGCGAGAGTGGTTGAACCGCGCCAGAAGCAATCTCGCGTTGGCGAAGAACCGCGTGCCCGATGCTTATCTGGAAGACTTGTGCTTCGAGGCTCAGCAGGCCGCCGAGAAAGCTGTTAAGGCCATGCTGATCAAGTGCGACATTGAGTTTCCTTACGTGCATGATCTGGCTCATTTGTTGTCGCTGCTCGAAGAAGTGGGAGAAATCATCCCGGAGAGCGTTCTCAAGGCAGAGGGATTGACCCCATACGCCGTGATCACACGCTATCCAGGCTTGTCCAATCCGGTTGAGGAACAGGAATACCTGGATGCAGTGGAGATCGCTGAAACCGTCGTCCGCTGGGCGGAAGAGCGAGTCTGAGCAGGGCTGACGACGAAAGAAGGATTAGTATGTCTTCACCTCAATCTGGAATATCCGCACACAAGCACAGGACGAGCAAGACGGCGGCACTCGCAGCAAGTGTACGCGCGTATCATTATCAGCAGAGCAAATCCCCGGTTTTTGCCGATGATTACGCGGTTGACATGGTGCCGTTTATCTGGCGTGTGATCGCTAAGAACAGATTGCTTAGCTGGTTCGTTGTTCACAAGGTGTTCCACTCGTTCCGCCCCATACATACCGAGGTTATCCTGCGAGCCAGATATGCAGAAGACCGTCTTATGGGGGCGATATCGGAGGGCGTCGGGCAGTATGTGATCCTCGGTGCCGGTCTCGATACGTTTTCCATGCGCCACAAGGAACTCGCAGATGGCGTGCGGATATTCGAGTTGGATCACCCCGCGACTCAGGCGACAAAAGAGACGCAGGTGCGTGTAGTCAACGGCGATGTTCCGTCCAATCTGGTATTTGTTCCCATTGATTTTGAGACCGACCAGCTAAATGAGGCACTTCTCCGAGCTGGTTTTGATCCAGATAAGCCCGCCTTTTTTTCCTGGCTTGGAACGACTTATTATCTCACAAAGGATGCCATATGGGAGACGCTTGGTCGCGTTGCAGATGTTGCCGCGCCGGGCAGCCGCATTGTTTTCGATTATAAGCTCGCCAGGCATCTTATTCCCGAAGAGAGCTTGCCTTTCGCCGACAGGTTGGACCGATTCGTGGCTCGTCGCGGGGAGCCGATGTTGTCTGTGTTTACACCCGAGGAATTGAATGATGAGATGTCGCAAATTGGCTTTGTGGAGATAGAGACTATTCCGCCCGAGGAGCAAAAACGCCGTTATCTAAAGGACAGAAGCGATCTGGTCGATCCTGCACCAAATTTCTCCTTCGCGCTGTTCGGGGTGCAGTAGCAAGGCGGCATATGGAGGATCTTGATGTTCAATGAACTCGCCCCGGGGATTTTTAGCGTTGATAGCCGTTTTGTGGATGGTAAGAACGGCATTGTGATCGGAGAACGGGTGGCACTGGCGATTGATGGGAGCAATTATGAAGATGAAGGGGCCGCTATGGCCTCCTTTATTCGCGGAAGCGGGTTCGAGCCGAATCGACTGGCACTTACTCACGGTCACGGAGACCATATTCTCGGCGCGGGTCCTCTGGCGAAAGGGGAGGTTTTCGCACATGCTCTCACGCCTGCGGAGATCGAGAAACAGATACCGGGGTGGGCGACACGCTGGGGGGTGGATGAGGCCGAGGCGCGGTCCCGGGTGATCCAGCCGACTATTACCTATCGAGATGAGCTTCGAATGGATTTGGGAGGATTGCATGCGTGGATGTTTCCGACGCCGGGACATAGTCCGGATGGCGTGAGTATTTACATAGAGGAACATAGGCTTTTGTTTGCAGGTGATTCGGTGGTGACCGGTATCGTGGCTGCGATTGGAGCGGGGAATAGCGAGGTGCTGGAACGTTCTCTTTACAAACTCATGACGCTCGATATTGATATTCTGGTTCCGGGGCACGGCGATGTTCTCTTCGGCGAGGATCGGGTGAAGGACTGGATTCGGTGGGAGGCCAGGTATCTGGCGAGTGTTAGGGAGGTCGTTCGCGAGACACTGGGTAGGGGAGTCCCGGCAGAGGATATAGCGGAACAGATTGGATTCGACGAGTTTATCGGGGACCGGTTGCCCAGAGATCGAAATGGAATGCCGCAACGACATCTGAATACGGTTGCTAAGATTGTAGAGGAAGAAAGTGGTCGGGGAGATAATACTTGAACGGAGTACAGGAGTTTGGTTGAATGAGCGATATTGTTCGAATGGCTGTCGTGGGCGTTGGATGGGCGGGGAGCCACCATGTGGAGGGCGCACGAGAGCTTGGGCGGAAGGTTGAGGTGACGTGTCTGGTGGATCGAGATCCGGATCATCTGAAAGCCATGGCGGAGGCGTTCGGGATCGAGAAGACGTACACAGATCTCGACAATGCGCTGATGGATCCCGAGATCGATGCGGTTTCGCTCTGCACACCTCATCCCAACCATTGTCCGGAGGCGGTCGCCGCCGCTGATGCCGGCAAGCATGTGCTGGTGGAAAAGCCGATGGCGCTGACGGTGGAGGATGCGACCCGAATGATCGATGCGGCCGATCGCGCAGGTGTGCGTCTCTATGTCGCGGAGAGCATGTCCTACCATCCCATGGCGCGTTTTTTGAAACATGTGGTGGATACGGGAATTTATATCGGCGAAGTGGTGTCGGCGTCGGTGTCGTCGGGATTTCGGGCGCGGCCTACCTACGCTTATCCGGGAAGACGCGAGTGGCTTTCCAATCCACAGCGAGGAGGAACGGGTACATGGATGCTTCACGGCATTCACACGATGGCGATGCTCCGATACGTTTTGGGAGAGGTCACTTCGGTCTATATGAAAGAGCATCACGCTCGCAGTTTCCGGCGGGATGATGTCGAAGGGACCATGACGGGACTTCTGACGATGGACGCGGGATTTCAGACGACGGTGTTGCAAAGCTGTGAGGTGAAATTTCCAAATCCGCCGGGTGGCTATATGGTTTTCGGAGATACAGGGCTGTTGCAGGCGACTCAAGAGTCGTGTGAAGTGTGGTGTGAGAACAATGACGATCAGCGGGAGGAAGTTTCCTATCCCGGAAGCGATCTCTCGGCATTTGCGGAGGAAATTGAGGACTTTGTGGACTATGTGCTGGAAGGAACTGAAGGCCCGACATCGGGAAGAAGCGAGCGGAAGAGCCTTGCCATCGTGCAGGCGGGATACGAGTCAGCCCAAAGCGGCGAGGTTATCAATCTGCAAGAGAGATTCGGAGAGTTGTAACTTGACTTATAGAATCACCTGTCTTCTTGTTGTGAGGCGAAGCTATGAAAAAGGAACGTATGGTAGGCATCAGGCTCCCCCTGGAATTAGTACGTGAATTGGAATTCATTGAGGATGTCGAGCAGTCTGATCGCTCGACTACTGTGAGGCGCTTGCTGGCAAAAGCAGTCCAGCAATGGAAGTTGGAGCACTACGCCCGTCTATACGGGGATGGAAAGCTCACACTTGCACGCGCGGCTCGCGATGCTGGTGTTTCCTTGTGGGAGATGATGGACTATGCGCGTGCCAGAAAAGTACCAGCCCAATACGATCTCGAAGACCTCAATCGAGACCTGGGAACCATCCAGAAAAGCTTGAACCAATAGTGAATGTCCATATCGCGGTAGTCAATGGGCACATCTGTGTCCGCGCGGTCTGAGCCATCGCCATCTACCTCGCCCACTCACGTGCATACCTTCTCATTTCCTCACGACTTAGCCCCAGAATCTCAGCGGCACGTCCGAGTGAGATGTGCTCCTGCTCAAGTGCTTGTTGCACGAGTCGCAAAAGGCGATCTTCCTGTATCTGTGACTGAGGTCGGAATCGCACGGTCTCGAGAGACTGCACAGGTGTCACGAGGTCGCGAATCGGAACCCGTAGTGCTTTTCCAAGATCGGTGAGGGTACGGGCACGCGGGACGACAGTTCCTCGCTCGATATTTCTGAGTGCCATCAGTGAGATGCCCGCTTTTCGGGCGAGTTCCTCCTGGGTCAATTGTCGGTCCAGCCTCAGCCGAGTGATATTCGCGGCAATATAATTTTCACCAGCCATTGTTTCTCCTTTACTACTTGATAAAGTAATCATTTATTATATTTTTGCCAATATGATATGTTTTGGTGGTAAGCACGGCCCTGATTCAGGCATGTATTGATTTCGTTATTGACACGCGTACCGATATACGGTACGTTTTTTTATGATTCAGACGTTTCGACATCGGGGCCTCAAGCGATTGTATGAGCGCGGAGATCCCAGCAGAGTGCGTGCTGATCAGGCAGAACGGATCGCACTCGTTTTGGCGGACTTAGACGAGGCTAACAAACCCTCGGACCTCAATTTTCCAGGGTATCGGCTTCATCCACTGAAGGGCGACCGGAAAGGATTTTGGAGTATTTCGATTTCCGCCAACTGGCGTATCATCTTTCGCTTTGAAGAAGGTGACGTGTACGATGTCGATTTGGTTGATTATCACTAACAAGGGATAAACGCCATGGCTATGAAGAATCCACCTCATCCGGGTCTCAGTATTAAAGCGAACTGTCTGGAGCCCCTCGGTCTGAATATTACCGAAGCAGCGAAGGTGTTGGGCGTAGCCCGTCACACGCTTTCACGTGTACTGAACGGTCATGCGGCTATTTCACCGGAGATGGCTATTCGGTTGGAGAAGGCTGGATGGTCCAACGCCGAGTTCTGGTTGCGCCGTCAGACTGCCTATAATCTGGTGCAAGCGCGCAAAAATGAAGATCAGATCAAGGTCAAGCGCTATGAACTACAGCCGACGGTATGATAAAGTGACAAACAATGAGATTTCTCATTAACGGAGTGGGATATACGCTTTACGTCATCGGGAAAAGGGTCTTGAAAAACCAATGAATACTAAGTCATTACTTCCTCAAATCAACTCGGACGACTTCGCACGACGCTTCTCTATACGTTCGCCCAATCTGATGTGGTTGCTTGGTGCTGGTGCCTCGGCCTCCGCTGGTCTTCCTACCGCGACGGACATGATCTGGCAATTCAAACAGGAATTGTTTGTCAGTCAGCGCAAGGTATCGCGCCAATCTGTGGCAGATCTCTCAAATCCGGCTATCCAGGTGCAATTACAGACCTACATTGACTCTTTTAAGCGGTTGCCTTGTGCTGGGGATCCCGGCGAATATGCCGCACTATTTGAAGAGGTGTATCCATCCGAAGGAGATCGGCGTGCCTATATTAATGCAAAGCTAGCAGGTGCAAAACCATCATACGGTCACTTGGCTCTCGCAACTCTGATGCGCGCCAATCGTACACGTCTGATATGGACAACGAATTTTGATGCCATGGTGGCAGACGCTTGCGCCAAGATTTATGACACAACTGGTTCATTGACGAGTGTAGCCCTTGATGCGCCTGAATTAGGGGAGCAGGCAATTCATGAGGGGCGATGGCCGGTGGAAGTGAAGCTGCATGGTGATTTTCAGTCACGGAGACTCAAGAATACCACTGAAGAACTGCGACACCAGGATACACATCTAAGAAATATTCTCATTGATTCCTGTAGTAGGTTTGGACTTGTAGTAGTTGGCTATAGTGGTCGTGACGATTCAGTTATGGACGCTCTTGATGAAGCAACTCAACAGCCAGGTGCCTTTCCGGCGGGGCTATTTTGGTTGCATCACGGGGAAGGTCAGCCGTTGCCGCGCGTTCGTGAATTGTTGGCCAAGGCAGATGAGAAGGGAATAGAAGTGGGCATAGTGTCTATTGATAACTTTGACGAAGTATTGCGGGATCTGATTCGCCAAATAGATGACATCGACACTACAACGCTCGACGCTTTTGCTTCAGAACGCCGACACTGGAGTGCAGCGCCACGCCCAACGGGCGGGCAGGGCTGGCCAGTAGTACGTTTCAACGCTGTGCCAGTGACTGGTTTGCCGAGCGTGTGTAGACGCGTCGTCTGTGACATTGGTGGCACCGCCGAAGTGCGAGAGGCGATAGAGCGCACTGGCGTCGACGTGATCGCTGCACGTTCCCAAGCCGGAGTATTGGCATTTGGTGCCGATGCAGATGTACGCACTGCTTTTGAGCCCCATGGCATTACGGATTTTGACCTTCATACGTTCGAAATCAAGCGTCAAAGGTATGAATCGAGCGAGCGAGGTCTTCTTCGAGAAGCGTTAACTCGTGCAATCGCACGTCAGCGCGGTCTGGAGGTTGTACGGCGCGGAAGAGCGGACTTATTGGCCCCAACCGACCCAAAATCAAGTACCTGGACACAATTGGAGAAATTAGTAGGTACGCTTACTGGAACAGTTGCTGGTAGCCCCGAGCTTCACTGGCGCGAGGGTATCGGTATACGCCTAGATTGGGCCGATGATCGCTTGTGGTTGCTGATAGAGCCACGAACCGTATTCGATGGTATCACTCAAGAAAACAAGATGATTTCAGCGGATTTCGGTAGAGAACGCAGTGTCAAACGCTATAACAGCCAACTCAACGATCTGGTTGAGTTCTGGAGTCGTCACTTGGGCTAGCCTCAAAACGATCTACGGGCACTGGATATCGGCGATGGTATAGACGCGGTCTATCGCCTTTCTCCTATTACAGGATTCTCACGGAGAGTAGGATCATGAACAGCGAGATCGCCCCGCACATCTGGCTACCGGAGCCAAGCCTGATCTTCCATCCAGATCGTACTTCAGACCGTGAGATTCATCCATTGCGTGGGCTATTGCGATTTGGCCCATACTCCGCGGGCATATTACCTGATCCAATCCGAGTGGCGACCTTGGCACCCGCCGGGGAAAGTAACCACCTATATAGCTTCATGACGCGCCTTAAGTCGACGCACATACCGAGAGAACGCAAGGATTATCTCCCCGAATGGCCGGGTTTTCGGACTGTCTTTGGTGTGCATATGGGAGCGGCAGATAGTGATTGCCGCATTGAACTTGATCAGGAACTTGAGACCGAATTTAATAATTCGCCGCGTCCGCACATTGTATTAGCTGATCGGTTAGTCCGAGCTATTCAGCGTTTGCAGACGTACAGGAGCAAGTTTGATGTCCTTTTCATCTACATCCCTCAGCGATGGAATCCTGGCTATGCCGGAGTATCCGATGAAGACTTCGACCTTCATGATCACCTGAAGGCAACAACGGCAACCCTTGGATTACCCATTCAACTGGTGAGGGAAGACAGCGCCCTCACATACTCGTGCCAAGCCAGTGTCATGTGGCGTATTGGCCTAGCGCTCTATGTCAAGGCTGGCGGAGTCCCTTGGAAGCTGGCGGAGTCCGATTCAGAAACAGCGTATATCGGCATTTCATACGCAGTTCGTCCAATGGAATCTAACAATCCACGTTTTGTTACATGCTGCAGTCAGGTGTTCGATGCCGAGGGTTCTGGTTTGGAGTTTATCGCCTACAATGCCCATGAGGTCGAAGTGCATCGTGATAACCCCTTTCTATCACGGACTGAGATGTTTCGGGTAATGTCCCGATCTCTCGACCTCTATCGGCGACGCCACGCCGGGCGATTACCTCGACGGATTATGGTGCATAAGACCACTGAGTTCAAGGCAGATGAAGTCAAAGGTTGCATGGAGGCATTTCACCTATGCGAGGCGATTGATCTCGTGCAGGTAGTTGAAGATGTGGGGTGGCGCGGTGTGCGCATTGATGAGCCCGCAGGTGGTATTAAGGGGAATCCCGCTGCCTATCCAGTTTCGCGTGGAACCCTGGTTGACCTTGGGCCCCGAGATGCTCTTCTATGGACACATGGTGACGTGAGAAATATCAGTGAGAGAGGATCTTATTTTAAAGGTTCCAGGAGTACTCCTCGTCCCTTGAGGTTGGTGCGTCATGCTGGCCATGGGTTGTGGGACGACACGGCACGTGCCGTGTTGGGGCTTTCAAAGATGAATTGGAACAATGACTCACTGTATGACCCGTTGCCGGTTACTATGGGTTATGCGAAGGTACTCGCGCGGGTGGTCAAGCGTATGCCAAGCCTAAGGCGGACACCCTACCAATTTCGTTTTTTTATGTAAATTAATAGAGTTATATCTGACCTACACCGACAACTATGCGATGGCTGGTAAGCGCATTCCTGAGAGCAAGAGCAAATCAGGAAATTAAAGGAGAATCCATGGCATTACCACAGTTCCAGAAGATGTTCAACCCCGTATTACAGGCCCTGCGCGAACTGGGCGGTTCTTGCTCTATCTCTGAGATGTCGGATCGCGTCGCTCAGATTCTCAGGTTGTCGGAAGAAGATATAAACACCATACATAAGGGCAACCTAACTACGCTTAATTACCGTCTTGGATGGGCAAGAAATTACCTGAAAAATTACGGCCTACTTGAGAACTCAGCACGCGGTGTCTGGGCACTAACGTCGCAGGGACACCAAACAGAGACAGTTGACCCTACAGTAGTCAGGCAATTCGTGCAGAAACTCTTCCAGCAAGCCAGAGCGGAACGCGACGAAGCAAAACTTGAAGAGGAAGATAAGGACAGTTTGAGTTGGGAGGATGAGCTTATCCAGGTTGTTCAGAGCATTTCGCCGGATGCCTTTGAAAGATTGTGTCAACGCATCTTGCGGGAGTCTGGTTTTATTCAGGTTGAGGTCACGGGGCAAGCTGGCGACGGTGGTATTGATGGACGTGGTGTGGTCAAACTTGGTAACCTCCTTTCATTTCATGTGATATTCCAGTGTAAACGTTATGTTGGATCGGTGACGGCATCCACAGTTAGAGATTTTAGAGGGGCTATGGTTGGCCGAGCCGACAAGGGCTTATTGATAACTACGGGAAGGTTCACTCGAGACGCCTGGACTGAAGCACAGCGCGATGGTGCGCCGCCGCTGGATCTCATTGACGGTAATGCACTTGCTGGGATGTTGAAGGACTTACAGCTTGGTGTAAATACTGAGTTGGTTGAACAAGTTACTGTCAATAAGCAGTGGTTTCAAACCATTTAGTGTGCCTATCTCTGCAACAGTAAGGTTTATTTGGAAAAATTTCTGAGTGGAGGCTTTGAAGAATTAGAGGGTATTCTGTGTACAGATGAAAAGGCAGCGACAATGCAAAAAAACACTGAAGAACAAGGTTTATTCGATCTCTATCAGAGCAACCCCGATGAGGCTGATTACTTGTTGTTTGGCCGCGAGACATATCCCGACAGGCGTGGGTTTTTGAAGAAGGCTGGGTTGGCGGTGATGGGGGCAATGGTCGGGGCGGCGATTCCTTTTCATCGCAATATTCCGGCGCATTTTATTCCTGTCGTGCTCGCTTCGGAGGATATGATTCAGGGTAAGGATGGCTTGACCGTGCTCAATGACCATCCATTGAATGCCGAAACGCCTCCGCACTTGCTCGATGACGCTATTACGCCGACTGAGAGACATTTTATTCGCAACAATGGCATTCCGCCTGAGAATACGGATGCAGTAGGCTGGAAACTGACGATTGATGGTCTGGTGGATAATCCCCTGACTCTCAGCATTGACGATCTCAAACAGCGATTTGAAGTTGTTAATAGAGCACTGACACTGGAGTGCGGGGGCAATGGACGCGCCTTTTTTGAGCCTCCTGCGGATGGTAGTCAATGGACCTATGGCGCTGTGGCGTGTTCCGAGTGGACTGGTGTTCGCCTATCCGATGTTCTCAAGGCTGCCGGGGTGAAAGACAATGTGGTTTATACCGCGCATGTGGGCGCCGATACCCACGTTTCTGGTGAGAAAGGACGGCTTCCCCTCTCGCGCGGGGTGCCGATTGAGAAGGCGATGGATGAGCACAACCTCATCGCTTTTGCCCAGAACAGCAAACCGATCCATCCCATGAATGGTGCGCCGTTGCGCCTGATCATTCCCGGTTGGTCGGGGTCTTGCTCGCAGAAATGGTTGACCCGCATCTGGTTGCGAGATCAGGTTCACGATGGTCCCAAAATGACAGGAATGGATTATCGGATCCCCAATCGGATGATAGTGCCTGGGGAAAAAGTAGATGAGAAGGACTTCGAGATTATCCACGCCATGAAGGTTAAGTCGTTAATTACAAATCCAGCTACTGGTCACAAGATGGCAGGGCGGTCTCTGGAAGTGCGCGGACATGCCTGGGCAGGAGACCGGAAGGTTGACGCTGTCCGTCTGTCAATCGACTTTGGCGCAACATGGATTGATGCGAAGCTCGACGAGCCAGTGAATGCGTATGCGTGGCAGAACTGGCGGGCGGAGGTCGCATTTCCCAAAGCGGGATATTACGAGATCTGGGCAAGGGCGACCGATTCACAAGGCATAAGTCAGCCGCACGCCATTACCTGGAATCTGAAGGGGTATCTCAACAATTCGATGCATCGGGTCGCGGTGGTCGTTAGTTAGGGGTTCAGACTACTACAAAAACAGGAGCAATTATGGAGAACGGATTTTTTAAGGGTCATGGATTGGGCAATGATTATCTGGTGATGGATCCAGAAGAACTGACGTTTGAATTGACGCCAGAGCGCATTGAGAAAATCTGTGATCGCAATTGGGGGGTGGGGAGTGATGGCATTTTGACATTGGAAGCGTCTGACCGCGCGGATTTTGGGCTGCGGATATGGAATCCAGATGGCAGCGAGGCGGAGAAATCGGGCAATGGGTTGAGGATTTTTGCGCGGTATTTGCATGCTACTGGTAAGTTGGACAAAACCTCATTTTCAGTCGATACGCCAGGGGGACTGGTTCATATTGATTTGCATATCGACGAATGGGGCGATGCGAGTGCGGCGACTGTGGAGATGGGGGAGGCGACGTTTAAACCAGGGGCATTGCCCTGTTCGCTCGAGGTGGAAGAACTGATCGAACAGCCGATTACCGCTGCTGGCGAGGATATGGTGTTTACGGGTGTGAGCGTGGGCAATCCCCATTGCGTGGTGTTTAAGCCGAGGGGCGAGGCGTGGACGCGCGATGATTTGTTGCGCCTGGGACCTGAGTTGGAGAACCACGAGATTTTTCCGAGGCGAACCAATGTGCAGTTGGTCGTGCCCACGGGTGACCAGAAAATTTTCATTTTGATATGGGAACGCGGCGCAGGTGAAACTCAGGCGTCGGGATCTTCTTCATGTGCTGCGGCAAGTGCTGCGGTGCGTTTGGGACTGGTCGCATCACCCGTGACGGTAGAAGCGCCTGGAGGCACGTTGATGATCGATGTGGATGAAGCGTTTAATCTGACAATGGCGGGACCTGTGGCAGAGGTGGCGCGCGGTACGCTGAGTCCGTCTTTTTTGCGCGAGATCGGCGTCTGAGCAGGTGATATAAACGGTTAGAAGCCGGTTTGATAGCGAGCACTATGCATTGTATCGCTTTTGAACCGGTTCTTTTTTAAGCAATTTGGAAAACGAGTTGCGCAAAAAAGACAGCCGATATAGTTTATATACTGTTCACCAATGCTCACGAAAGGAATGCACTATGCCTTTAGACTCTATGGTCGAAACTTATGAGACGCAGGGATTTTTGACAGAAGTTGATGTGTTTTCAGAACGCGAGATCGGGCATTTTCGCGCGTTATTTGACGATTTGGAAGCGCGAGAAGGCAAAGAAAAATGTCAGATCGGTTTGCAAGGACGGCATTTTGACGAGGCATTTATCTGGCAACTGGCAACAGATAAACGGATTTTGGACGTGATGCAGACCGTGATGGGCGATAATGTGATGCTGTTATCCACCCACTTCTTTTGCAAATATCCCGATCCAGAGGCAAAGATATTTGTGGCCTGGCATCAGGATATTACGTACTGGGGTCTGAAACCGCCTATTGCACATACGGCCTGGATCGCCATTGATGATGCGGATGTGGAGAATGGGTGTATGCGCTTTATCCCGGGATCGCACAAAAATGGGATTGCAGTACACGGCAAGTCAGTGCGCGAAGGCAATTTGCTGAGTATTAATCAGGAGATTCCCGATGAATATGTCGATGATAGCGCGGCGGTCGATATTGTGTTGAGGGCCGGGCAGATGTCGGTTCACGACGGGCAATTATTTCATGCGAGCAATCCCAATCAGTCAAACCGGCGGCGATGCGGACTGACCGTGCGATTTATTCCTCCGCATGTCAAACAGACCACGCTCAATTCACACAAGCAGTCCTGGGAGCCTATTGTGCTACGCGGAGAAGACCAATTTGGACATTTTGCAAAGGTCGGGATGCCATTTCCATTGTCGTGATGATTGATTTGAGGAGTTGATATGGCGAAGAGAAAAGTACTCATTACGGGGGGAACAGGTTATGTGGCCGGGCGGATGTTGCCTGCATTGCGCGAGCGATATGATCTGACGGTCTTAGACGTGAAGACGACCAATCGCCAGGGCGAGGAAGTAAGTGATGTGGTGATTGCGGATTTGACAAATCGGGACCGGGATACTTATCGGGAGTATTTCAGGGGGCAAGATGCGATTATCCACTGCGGATTTGTGCGGGCAAGAGACCAGAAAGATCGCTTCTGGGCAGAGATGACGAATATCGATATGGCGCACAATGTGTATCAGACGTGTGTGGAGGAAAATGTTCGACGCGCTGTGATCATCAGTTCAAATCACGCGGCAGATTATTACGAGAATCTGATCTGGGCAGGCAAGCAGGAATTTGTAACGCCAGAGATGTACCCGCTTTCCGACAATTATTACGGCTGGGCAAAGGCGCAATACGAGTTGTTGGGCTTTACTTTTGCAACGGGATTGATGAACGGCGGGAAGAAGCTGGAGAATGTGCAGATTCGGATAGGTGGCCCGCGCGAGACCGATATGGATCGCGCAAAATCCACGAATTTGAAAAGCATGCATCGGGGTTTGGGGGCGTATTTGAGCATTCGGGATCAGGTGCAGTTGATTGTGAAGAGCATTGAGGCTGAAAATATCGAAGATGAATATGGGATTCCGTTTCAAATTTTTTATGGTATTAGCGGCAATTCGCACAATTTCTGGACGATCTCCAATGCGCGAAAGAAAATTGGCTATGAACCCGAAGACAATAGTCAGGTGAAATTTGCCGAACAATTGTCAAACGTATTGTTAGAAGCGCGAGAAAGTTATCGGGATGAATGATGATATGGGCATAAAAATCGGCAATGTAAATATTCCCGGGCGGACAGCACTGGCGCCATTGGCTGGTATTACAGATCGGTCATTTCGCATGTTGTGCAGGCAGCAGGGCGCGAGTTTTGCGGTCACGGAGATGGTCAGTGCCAAAGGGCTGGCCGAGGGCAGTGAGCGGTCGAATCAATATCTCGATTTTGAAGCCGATGAGTTTCCGATTTCCGCGCAGTTGTTCGGATCAGAACCCGAGGTCATGGCCGAAGGGGCTCGGGTTGTGGCGGAGCGCAATCCGGATATTATCGACATCAATTGCGGATGCCCGGTAAAAAAAATCGTGACGCGAAATGCAGGTGCGGCGCTGCTCAAAACGCCTGATCTTTTGGGACAGATCATTGCCGCAATGGTGCACGCCGTGGATATTCCCGTGACGCTGAAAATTAGAAGTGGATGGGCGCAAGCCAATCAGGCAGTTGCAGTTGCGCGGATTGCTGAAGATTCTGGTGCAGCGGCAATTGCCGTGCATGGCCGTACGCGCGAGGCGAAATTTGCTGGTAGAGCAGATTGGGATATTATCGCGGAAGTCAAAAACGCGGTTTCGATTCCCGTAATCGGCAATGGCGATGTGCGCGGGCCAGAGGCTGCAAAGGAGATGATGCAGAAAACAGGTTGCGATCTGGTGATGGTGGGGCGGTGGGCTATTGGCAATCCATGGCTTTTCAAGCGCATGGAAGTCTTTCTGAATACGGGAGAATTATTGCCCGAACCAACGGATAGAGACCGTCTGGAAATGGCTGTTCATCATCTCAAGGCGTCTATCGCATTTAAGGGTTTGCGCTATGGCGTCCTGGAAATGCGCCGGCATCTCGCGGCATATATCAAGGGTGTGCCCGGCGCTACTCCTTATCGCCGCACATTGATGACAGAAGACGATCCGAATCATCTCATGGATTTGCTGGGACAGATCAAAGCGGGGGTGGCGGCGTGACACCAGAACGCATACGCGCGTTGTTAGAGGCTGTTGCACAGGGTCAAACAGATGTGAATGAGGCGTTTGCACACCTCGCGCACTTGCCATTTGAAGAGCTTGGTTTTGCGCGCATTGACCACCATCGCACACTGAGGCAGGGGTTTCCCGAAGTCATTTTTTGCGAGGGAAAGACGGTTGAGCAAGTGACCGCTATAGCAGACCGCATTGTGTCATCGGGTGCGACACTGCTGGCGACGCGCACAAATGCAGAGATGCGGGACGCTCTGGTCGCAAAATATCCCGAAGCAAATATCAACGCGCTCGCCCGTACAGTGGTCGTCGCAGGGGAGATTCCCGCTGCGGAAACAGTCGGCAAAATTCTGGTTGTGTCTGCGGGCACATCTGACTTGCCCGTGGCGGAAGAAGCTGTGGAAACCGCGCGGGTGATGGGCAATGAGGTTGAAACACTTTACGATGTAGGAGTTGCCGGGATTCACCGTTTGCTGGCGTGTAAGGAACGTCTATTGGATGCGAGTGTGATTATCGTGGTGGCCGGGATGGAAGGGGCGTTGCCCAGCGTGGTTGGTGGTTTGGTCGATGTGCCGCTTATTGCCGTGCCGACCAGTGTGGGATATGGGGCGAGTTTTAAGGGGCTGGCGGCATTGCTGGGTATGTTGAACAGTTGTGCGTCGGGCGTGACCGTGGTCAATATCGACAATGGATTTGGGGCGGGGGTCGCAGCGAGTAAGATCAATCGCGTTCGGGCAGGGTGATTATGGGGAGCGGGTCTGTGTGTTCGCCCATTTTTTTGAGGATTTTGTTATGACAACATTAGATCATATTTCTCAACATTTGCAAACTCTTCCAGAGCCTGTACTGCAGGAAGTTCTCGATTTTGTCGAATTTCTTAAATCGCGGCACAAAATACCGAAGGACCGTGAAGAAGATACGATGTGGACCGACTTATCTCTTACATCAGCGATGCGTGGTATGGAAGATGAGAAAGCGACTTATACACTGACAGATATCAAGGAATCTTTTAGATGATCCAGGAAGGTCAGATCACGCTCTTTGCTTTTCCCCAAACGGACCAGGCCGCTGGCAATCTCCGACCCGCACTTATTTTGCGGTCTTTACCCGGTCCATATAATAAAATAGGCGCAGTTCCTTTGCAAAGGAACTGCGCTTTTTGACTTTTACAGATTGAGAACCATTTCAACTTGGCCGTATCGGGAGACTTTTGCGATAAAAGGTGGCCTATGTCGCCTTACAAATTGAGCAATTCGCGGAATCGCTTTAAGAAACGCTTGGGCATTTTCCTCAGCCGTCATATTCTTGCGCGTTGCTAAGTTAAAAAGCCGTGCGTTATATGTTTGAACAGCTTGCCTCTCCATTTGTCGATATCTGATTGCTCGATCCTTTGTAAATACAATCCATCCGTTTTGTCCACAATGGTTGATCCATGTTTCATCGCGCGTATCCGGGGCGAAAAGGTCATTGTGTGCGTGGACCTCCAGGAACCCTGTGAGATGTCCAATTCTGACCTGTGTTGTTCGCAATGGCTCAGTAAAACGAGGACTGTCAAGAGCGCGATCCACAAAAATGGGTGGAAGGTCAAGCGGCTTTTCTGCTTCTGGCCGATTCATACCTAATAGCCTCTTCAATCTCCCATCTCTTACGGCCATAATCTTCAGCCAGTGCGTCTATTAACTCTCCTGCGTTGAACCGCTCAAAGACCAATTCTGTCGGCACACCTCTTCCCGCAAGCACAGGACGGCCAAAAGAAATATAAGGATTCATCAAGACGGCTTTCGGTTGATCATTTTCCTGGAATGGGCCTCGTGTAAAGGGATACAAGATAACGGGTCCACTTGTATCATACTCAATACGATGAAGATACATGTCAATGACCTCTTCCATTTCCAGTTGTCCGCGCTTGGAGAGATTGATAAGCTGCCCGATATGTTTTAAGAACAGATCTTTTCCATCCGTTGCGAAAATTTCAAAAGCCAGAGGGTGAGGTTGCTTTGGAAATTGATTTTCAAGCGTGTCCAGTGCTACCCGGATATCCTGCAAACGCACCTTGTGGACTCTGCGGAGTGCCACTAGGACATGGGCCTCCACTAAGTTGACAAAGGATAGTTGTACGATTTCTGATGGAGGTACAATAATAACGGGTTCAAAGTTGCGTCGGTCAGAGTGATACCGAACGCCTGATATCCAGGACCTGAGCGTAGAAGGCGGAATATTTAGATAGCGAGCCGCTTCTGAGACGCCATAAGCAGGTGCAAAGCGCGCATCAAATTTTTCGTTGTTCATAAAGAATCACCTCCCAGTAGTGTTGTCCGATTTTGTAACTTCTGGGAACAAAAATATCTGCGGTGGCATTTTTCAGGCATGGTTAAATAAAAAGGGTAATCTAATTGTTCTGTCAAGATTTTTTAAAATTCACTATTCCCTCTGCTTTAATTCACTGGTCTTGCTTGCCGTTTTGAGTGACTCCATGGTCACGTATCCATGACGCATTACAAACGCCACATTCTTTCCACTCTTATCTTGCTTGTCGTTGATAATCTCCTTTTTCAGATTTACAGTCTCGTCGTCATCAGGATCGCTCAGAAACATAACTTTTTGAGTCTGCCATTTATGGTGGAACTTCTCAATCTGCGTCAGCAACTCTTCGGCAAGGTCTTTCTCCTCGCCTTTAAGGGATTTGATTCCTTCTCGCGTTAAATTTACCGATTCGACTACCGCCTTGATTTTGGGCACAAGTGGCTGGACTGCGCCTTCTGCGTAGAAAGCCAGGTGTGTGGAACGCTGGAATCTACGGTTAGACTGGCATATATATGCATTGAGATTTTTTGTATGTCGGCCACGCCTCTCTGGCAGCGACCACGAGAACCCTGGATTCGGTAGAGCCTGTAAGTCCGTCTTCTTGGATCATCAATATGAACTCCCTCAGGAGAAATGCCTCTTTCTCGGAAGGAGGCTCACTCTTGTCCTCAAGGATTTCTTCGATGGCTGTGACCAGGGTTCTGAAGTTCGACCAGATAACCCTATTTTCGAAGTCTCCTGGCTGATTGTCGTCTGGCGTCAGCAATAATAGGCGTTCGTCATCTCCGAGGCTTTTCAAATGCCGCATAACCTGTTCAGATCGCACCGCGTTAGGTTTTGTCTTAGTCTCAATCCAGATATCAGATCCCGTCCGAATTCTCGCGTCAGGTGTCGATCTTTCTCCTTTTGGCTGATTTTCGAAAGATACAAGACTGAAAGCAGTATCCCCAATAAGTGTTCCAAGAATCCGGTCTATATTGGGTAAGCTCAACCGTTGAAGAACAGCTAAGAACGTAGAGGTGATGCGATTCTCACCCTGGCGGTAAGTAGAAAACAAGTTATTGGACATACGTTATCTCTGTCCCCATTTTTTTGAAACGCCCCGCCTTGATATCGGACCGGACTTTTTGGGCGAGTTTGCCGAGTTTATCTTGCGATGCGGCAAACGCTTCATCCCATCGACGGTCATCTTCGAGTTCTTCAAGGATGACACTCGCGATAGCTTCCTGCTTTTCTGGCGGAAGTTTAGACACTTCCTGGAGTGCTTTTTCGAGAAGTTGGGTCATGATTGCGTCTCCTTTTAATTTATCTATCAGATGAACCTCGAAGTGGATTTAGAGCACCCAGGCGGTTTTCATAGGGGAGAGGTGTTCCTGACGTATCGCTCAAGGGCAAGGGGGGATCTGTTTTTGTAGTCGTTTTGGTTATGATGATAAGCGCGAGAAGGCCGATGGGTACTGCGAGGAGATCGGCGGGTTGATCGGGTGCGATTTGGAGGAGGATGAGATAGGCGATCGCACCTGAAATCATTGACCAGAGCGCGCCAGAGCGATTGGCGTTGCGCCACCAGATACCTGCGGTGAGAGGTACAAAAAGGGTCGCCAGCAAGATGGACCAGGAATCGACCATCAGCGTATAAACTGTGTCGTGTGAAAGGGCGAGATAAAGCGCGATGACGCCGAGGATGGGAACACTCAAGCGGCACAGGCGAAGTTGGGTTCGCGCGTCAATATCGGGGCGCAGATAGCGGATCAGATCGTTTCCGATCACGCTGGCAGGGGCGAGCAAGGCGCTGTCTGCGCTGCTCATCAACGCGGAGATCAAAGCACCGATAAAAACGGCCATGCCGAGTGGAGGAAGATAGGTTTCGGCGAGTTTCATCATCACCTGCTCGGGGTCGGCCAGATTGGGAAATGTGAGTGTGGCTGCAATACCCAGGAAAACGGGCAAGAGGCCAACGGTCAGGTAAATAATACCAGAGAGATACGCGCTGTTTTGGGCGACGGATTCATTCCGGCTGGACAGGCTGCGTTGCAAAAGGTCCTGTCCAGCGAGATTGCCCAGGCCAATTACCAACCAGGCGCGCGCATAATTAAACCAGGTGGTCATGTCTGCATCGCGGGGGTAGAGATAAAATTGATCATCGGGTAGTTGTGCTCGAATGGCAGCCCATCCTCCCATGTCGCTCAGGAGAACGGGCGTCATAAAGATCAGTCCCAGAGTTAAGACGGCCACCTGGATAAAGTCTGTTAGCGTTACCGCCCACATGCCGCCTACAGTTGTATAGATCAGCACAATAACAGCGCCCAGGCAGGTGCCTAACACCGCATCCAGCCCCGTGAGCGCGTGGATAATTTTCCCAAATCCCACCATCAGCGACGCGACCCAGCCGAGATAGGCCGGAATTGTACACGCTGCGGCTACCACACCGGCTGTTTTGCCAAATCTCCGTTCAAAAAATTCGGCAATGGTTGAAACGCCCATGCGGCGCATCATTCGCACGTAAAACAGGCCAGCGAGAAACAGACACAGGGCTGCACCAAAGGGATCGGCAATGATGGCTAAAAAACCGCCTTTGTAAGCTGCGCCTGCTGCGCCGAGCACAGTGCCCGTGCCAAACCATGTGGCGGAAAGCGTGCCCGTTGCCAGCAAGATGCCCAGACGCCGACCCGCAACGACAAAATCGGCGGAGTCTTTGACGCGCCTGCCAGCATAGACACCGACCAATAAGGTGAGAAAAACATAGGCGCAAAGGGCAGTGATGATGGGGAGTTGAGACATATCTGGTCCTCCAGTATTTTCTCAGAATTTCTCGACGCTGGGAAGTATGGCACTCTGTCGGGCATCTGTCAACATCTATCGCTCCAAAACGCGCCCTCTCAAGAAAAGAGGCGTATAGCGAGGAGGTCCGGGGCGATGATAGGGCGGATTATCTGAGCCATCGAGGAACTATCCATGTCCTTTGTGCGTTCTGAGTATATAAAAAGCGAATGAGTAGAATTATATTCACGAAGAGGTGGATTATGAACATCAGACGCTATATTGCAAGATCAGGAGTTCTATTGATCCTCGGGATCACAGTTGCCTGTGGCATTAATCCATCGCCTACTTTCCCGGATGCCTCGGAAGTGGCGTGTGGGGTTACAGAGGCATACTCGAACGACTACCTCATGGCGGTGATTGGCAAAGATGCCGTACCCACGCAGGTTGACGCCATCAACACTGGCAGTTGCGAGTTTGATGGGACCATTATCGCAGTGCGCGTCCAGCTAACCGGCAACAGGGGATCGCAGATAGTGGTTGTGGATCTGCCTGATCCAACGCGCATACTGCCCGTGTCTTTCCACAGGATCGTTGATATGCCGCTGATTGACGTAGATTTGCCTGAGGGCAGGTACGTCCGCACTGTAACCGGTATCACCGCTGGCGGTAGGGAGATCGATGTGCCAATCTTCGAGGATGTCCTTCTCGTGCGCGATCCAGGCTCCCTACAGGCGGACGTGCTCCGTCATCAGGGTCGTTGGGAACGAAGCAGGGTTGCAAACTACGTTTATACAGGCGCATGGAACTGCTTCTGTCCGATAGACTATACTGCTGACGCAGAAGTAACCGTGCGCGGCGGTGCAGTCGTGAGCGTCGCCTCTGCCGACCCGGCCGTGCCCAATATCCCCGATCCTGAGCGGTTCGTTTCGGTCAAGGCTCTGTTCGCCGTATTACAGGCCGCGCTGGACGAGAACGCAGCCCGCATTGACGTCACGTACAACAAGGAGTTCGGCTATCCGGAGCAGTTCTTTGTAGATTACCACGAGAATATTGCCGACGAGGAAAGGGGATTCGTCATTCGCAGCCTCACCTATCAATAGCTGTCCCTGTGTTTATCTTCGACCGTATTTTTTCAGCACCTCGACCAATTTGTCATGCGGTAGCGCGGGCATTGTGCGATTGTCTCGGCCCGTCATGGGTTCTGCTACGCACATGGAATTGACAATGGCTTCTTCAGTTGCTTCGATGGTGGCCTGGAAGATGGCGTTCAGCCGGCCATCGCGCAGTGTGGTAATTGTATCGCGGTCAGCGCGGGTGCGAGGTAGGCGATAGGCGGTTGAAAAGGCAATGGCAAAATCCCCGCTGCTGGTGCGAGAAACCGTGCCCGTGCGACCAATGCCTATGGCGGCGCGTTTGCACAGGCGGCGCAGTTGATGTGGTACGAGGGGTGCGTCGGTGGCTATGACCACGATGATCGAGCCATCGCGCGTTGGAGAAGCCTGAACGGGTATTTCACGTCCCACGGGAACGCCGGCAATGAGGAGTTCTGGCCTGCGTCCACAGTTGGCGTTGACGAGTACGCCTATGGTATGTCCATCTGGAACAACGCGCGAGGCCGTGCCGATGCCAGCTTTGAATCCATACGAGCGCATGCCCGTGCCCGCACCAACCGAGCCTTCGGGCACGGCATCGCCTGTGGCGATTTCAATAGCTTCGACAACATGATCGACTGTGACATGGCGCCCTGCAATGTCATTGAGACCGCCGTCGTAACATTCGGCGACTACAGGTAGGGAGACCCGTCCGGTGCCCTGCTTGAGCATGTATTCGACCACCCCACTATAGCCTTCTCCCACAGAGAGCGTATTCGTAAGTACAACGGGCACTTCGAGTTGTCCGCGTTCATTAATCCAGGCCATCCCCGTCATTTCACCATTGCCATTGAGAGCTTCGGCAGCGGCGAATATATTATTTCGATAGATATCTTCGCCGTGCGGAACGATAGCTGTGACACCCGTTCGCACGGGTCCTTTGCCCACGACGAGTTCGCCACTGCCTTCGATTAAAGTGACGTGACCGACGAGAACGCCTTCGACATCGGTAATGGCGTTGTATGTGCCTGTGGGCAATGTGCCAATCTGAATGCCGAGATCCCGGGCGCGTGGCCGCTGGGCATAGGATGGCATTGCGAGCAGCAGGCTGAGAAAGCAGAATAGGGTTTTGGTAGTCATGAGATACCTCATACTTCAATGATCTCGACCTTTCCACGTAAATCCGCGCAGGGTTCCCGCGAGGCCGATGAGAATGGTGTAGGGGATTTGTAAGATCTCCCAAAGGGGAAACATGATGAGTAGATCCGCACGCTTGAAGGTATAAACACCTTTTCCCACTACGAGCAGATCCACCAGTATTTTTGCACCCCAGCAGGTCAGGGGCAGGGTGTATGTACTATCTATTATTGAGATGAGAAAAGCAGTGGGAATGAGCGCGTTGGTCAAAAATACCACTGCAATATAGGAAAAAAAAATGGGGTTGAGACGCAGTTGATACGCGGCGTTAGATGCCCATCGCTTGCGTTGCTGCCAGAACGATGGTGGCGTTTCGGGGCGATGGGTGGTTGCAAATGCGCCGGGATCAGCGGCAAACGCGATGCGTCCATCCCATGCTCGGCGCAGCAATTGGAGCAATAGCACATCGTCGCCAGATGGGCGGTGTGCGATGTCGTGGAAACCGCCGACTTTTTCAAAAAGACCTTTGCGATAGGCAAAATTTTGTCCCGAAGCAGCCAGGGGGATGCCTGTCCCCGCGGCACCGGCAGCTGCGGCCATGAGGGTGAGAAAATCATAAGCCTGCAATCGGCCGAAAAACGAGCGCGATGTAAGTTGCGAAAAACCAATGACAATGCCAATATCAGCCGCCATATAAGACGCCATGCTGGCGATCCAGGTGGGTGGCACTGTGCAGTCGGCATCGGTCGTGAGAATCCATTCACCCCTCGCATGGTGAATGCCAACGGACATCGGTCGTTTTTTTGCCGTCATTTCTGGAAAGCTGTTATCGACAGACAAAAGGTGGAGGTTGTCCAGGCGCATAGAGGCGACGACTTGGGATGTATTATCTATCGAGTCGTCGTCAACGACGAGGATTTCAAATCTGTCGGATGGATAGATCTGTTGTTTCAGGGATTCGAGGCACAGACCGATATAGTCCGCTTCATTGCGCGCGGCAATAACGATGGATATAAATGGCGTTTCATCAGTGCGCGGCTGATTGTTCAGGCGGAATAATCCGAAAAAAAAACACAGTGCGACGAGGGTGTAGAGGACTGTAGAGAGCAGCAATAAGTGGAGGATAATATCCATTGTTTAATCAGTGCTCGACTTTTTCTATGTCGTAAAACATGCCTTTTACGCCTTCTGAGCAGTTGTTACATATCGGCACAGATTTGCGGTCTTTGAGGATGGCGTTTCGGAAGTCCGTGTATTTTTGACCGGTCCAGATCTGGTCGAAGTCCGATTCACTGAGGGCATCGCCGAGACCGTAGTGAACATCTTTGTCAAAGCAACAGGGCGATACAGCGCCGTCCCAATTGATGACAGTACTGTACCAGAGATGCCGACAGGTGTTGCTGATTTTGCTTTTGGTCGAAAGATGGTCTGCATTGTAATCGTAGCGGCTGAATTTCTCTTCAGAGGGCAAGAAGGTCTCTGCATCGGATTCGGTATAAACCTGGGCTGTTTTGAGTGAGAGGCGATCTACACCTAACTCCCGAGCGAATTTGCGCGCAGCCTCAATTTCGTGTTCGTTGTGTTTCATGATGATAAATTGCAGGTGGATCAGGGGGTGGCTGCTTTGTAGATCGCGTTTTGCCTGAACGAGCAGACGAATGCCGTCGAGCACGCGGTCAAAATTGCCGCCTACGCGGTATTTGACATAGCTTTCGGGTGTGACGCCATCCAGAGAGACCACGAGCTCGGACAGGCCGGAATCGACGATGTCCCGGGCGGTTTCCCGGTTTTTGATGTAGTGGACATTGGTGCTGGTCAGTGTGGGGACATTGTGCGCGGAGGCCAATCGGATCATGTCGGTGAGGTGTTTGTTGATAAAGGGTTCGCCCTGATTCCACAACATAAGGAGCAGAAGGTGATCGGCCTGTTGTTCGAAGACATGCTTGAAGTGTTCAAACGGCATAATGCCGCGCTCGCGGGTCATGTCGCCATTGCCAGAGGGACAGAGGGGGCATTTGAGGTTGCAGAAATTGGTGGGTTCGACCATGAGCACAAAGGGTTTACCCATGCGAATATCCCGCCGAAACAGATTGGAGAGGGCGTAGGACGCGATCACTTTTGAGGCATTCCATATTCGCCGGGGCGTGATTGCGCGATGGTATCGCATGAAGGTTTCGGGCAGCAATTTGATTGATAACATACTATTTCCATTTGAACGGTGAAAATGTGCCGAGCGCGCAGATGATGACAATATAGGGTATGATCAGGATTTCGAGAACTGGAAACCACAGGAGCAATTTCGGGCTTTTGAACCGGATGCTGCCCAAGAGCAAAAAAATGGCATCGGCGATTATTTTGATCCCCAGGCAAGAGCCGACCACATAAAATAATTCGACGTTGACCCAGAATAAAATGGGCAATGTCGCCAGAATGACATGGAATATATATACCGCAAGAGCCAGAATCAAGGTGGGAATGCCGTAGTGAATGGTTTTGGATTGATAGCGCACCTGTCGATTGATGAGATTGTCCGGGTGAGATGCCGAGGGGACAAATGCATCGGCGTCTGTGTTGAACCGAATTTTCCACATGCTTTTTTGTGCAATTTGGCGCATGAGCAATACATCGTCACCACCTATGATGTGTCCGACGTTGTTAAAACCGTTGACCTCATCAAAGGCCTTTCTGCGATAGGCCATGTTGCGCCCCGAACAGGTGAGCGGAAATCCAATGCCCGCGCTGCCCGCCGCGAGCGTTGAGACGATGAGTGCTTGGAGAGATAGCAAGCCCGATAGGACTTTTTCGTTTTGCAGCAGGGGAGCATGGCCGATGACCATGCCGACATCAGGCGCAAAGTGCGCGAGATTTGAGGTTATCCAATTGGGACCGGGCCGACAATCGGCGTCTGTTGTAAAAATAATATCTCCACGCGCGTGTTTGATGCCCTGCCACAGGGCGTTTTTTTTGGGACAGATATAGTTCTGATGTGTGACAGATACACGGCTCAGATTGGGTAAACAGCGCGTCCATTTGTCGATTCGAGCGGCGGTATCATCGGTGGAGCGGTCATCGACTACGATAATTTCCAGATGGTTGGCAGGATAGGTCTGTGCGGCCAAAGCGCGCAAACACGCATCGATGTTGGCGGCTTCATTGCGAGCGGGCACAACAACGGAAACGGATAGACACCGTCCATTTACTCGCCGCGATCTGCGAGAAAGGCCAAATAAAAAAATGGCGATCAGCGAGATGTACGCAGCGCAAAGGCTTGTGGTAAGATAGATTGCAAGGTCATTCATGAGGTGAATAATCAGTCGTTAGTGGTCAGTCTGTCCTGCTCATCCGTTTCTCGCTTAAAGTATCGCTTTTAAGGGGATGTGCAAAGTGCAAAATATCTGTCCTTTGCAATAATGAACGTGGTACTGTCTTGACAGAAGATGGATCATTCGATAGGATGGAGTACATATATAGCTGAAGAATCCACAATGCAGAGAGGAGCAACGGAATAATGAGCTATTTTCAGTTGGAAGATCGAAACTCGAACGTGCGGCAGGAAGTGCTGGCGGGTTGCACCACATTTTTGACCCTATCGTATATCATCTTCGTGAATCCGCTGGTGCTGGGAGGCGCGGGAATGGACACTGGCGCAGTGCTGGTAGCCACCTGTCTCGCTGCAGCCTTTGGCTCTGCGGTCATGGGCCTTTACGCCAACTATCCCATTGCACTGGTCCCGGGAATGGGTCTGAACGCCTATTTCGCTGCGGTTGCAGTAGGTACGCTGGGCCTGTCCTGGGAGGTCGCGCTCGGAGCGGTGTTCTGTTCTGGATGCCTGATGCTCATCCTGTCCGTGCTTCCCGTGCGAGAGTGGGTCGTCAACAGCATTCCTCGCTCACAGAAGATGGCCATCGCAGCGGGTATCGGATACTTCCTTGTCATTATTGGATTGCGCAACGCAGGGATTGTGGTAGCCAGCGAAGCCACGCTGGTCACGCTGGGCGATCTGGCTCAGTGGACAGTGGTGCTGGCGGGCCTCGGATTCATTGGAATCGTAGCGCTCGAGCACCGGAAGGTGCCTGGCTCTGTGCTGATCTGCATTCTGGTTGTGGCATTGGTGGGTTGGATAGGGGGGCTATCGTCAGCACCGGAATCCGTGGTAGCGCTACCACCTTCGCTGGCTCCAACAGCGTTGCAGCTGGACATTGTCGGGGCATTCGAGATAGGCTTGATCTCGATCGTATTCGCATTCCTGATGGTGGATCTATTTGACACCAGCGGCACGCTGGTTGCGGTACTCAACGAGGGAGGATTGACCGATAGCGCCGGTCGGGTTACAGGGCTGCGCCGTGCCCTTGTAGCGGATAGCTCCGCCACTATAGTTGGCGCACTCCTGGGCACGTCAACCACGACGTCAAGTATCGAGAGTGCGGCAGGGGTGCGGGCAGGTGGGCGGACTGGGCTTACGGCTCTGGTCGTGGCGGGGCTTTTCCTGGTCGCGCTTGTGTTCGCACCGGTGGCGACTGCGATTCCGGTTTACGCGACTGCCCCGGCGATCGTGTTCGTAGGGTGTGTCATGGCGCGTGCACTTCGGCACATAGAATGGGAAGATCTGACTGAGTGCGTCCCCGCCATCGTGACTGCAATCGCGATGCCTTTCACCTATTCGATTGCCACAGGGATCGGTCTTGGATTCATCTCCTATGCACTCATTAAGGTGTTGGGCGGGCGCCGCCATGAGCTGAATCTGGCAGTGGTTACGGTGGCGGTGCTATTCGCGATCCGGTTTGTGGTCGGGGCACTTTAGTATTCAATGCGATCCGCCTTTTCCTGCCACTCTTTGAAGACCGCTAATGCCTGATCGCGCAGCAATTGATGGGAGGGAATTTGCCGTTTGGCTCGCGGCAGTTGCAATTCCTGGTAAAAGAATTGGTCGTCGAAGCCGATATTTCTGGCGTCTTCAGCGGTATTGGCAAAATAAATTGTCTCAATCCTGGCCCAGTAGATGGCGGCGAGACACATGGGACAGGGTTCGCAACTGGTGTAGATTTCGCATCCCGTGAGGTGGAAAGTATCGAGCTTGAATGTCGCCTTTCTGATGGCCATGATCTCCGCATGGGCTGTGGGGTCTTTGCTGGAGAGTACCTCATTATATCCCTCTGAAATAATTCTTCCATCCTTGACAATGACCGCACCGAATGGGCCGCCTTCTCCCGCCCTCATATGAATCCGGGAGAGCTCTATGGCTCTGTCCATGAATTTCTGCTGCATCCCAATATCTCCTTTTCTCTTGATATTTTGTAAAACTAAAAGACAAAATATAGTCTAAAAAATGAAAAAGTGGCACTGGCAATTTTCCCAGTGCCGTCTTTTTTAATTGAACGGATTAAAAATAACCAATAGTATATTCCCGCGTCTCATTGACACAAATCGGTTGACAGGTGTTTGTCAGGCGGGTATAATCGGGTTGAATTTTGACAAACAAATGTGTATAAATGCGATATGTGATTTCAAAGAAGATATGGATCCAAAGTCAGTATCTGGTTGCGTTGAAGAAAGTTCGTCAGGTGATTGGCATAATTAATTGCACTGGAATGGGTTGAGAAGTATGTCTATAAGCAGTTCACACAGTGTTGAGGTCGGGCAGGTTTTTACTCCGATTAAATGGGCAGAATGGCTTATCGAGCGGTGGGGTATTTTCGATGCGTGGATTGATGGGGCGTCTGTTTGTGACCCGGCTGCGGGACAGGGCGCTTTCGCGCTCGCACTGTTCCGTCTCGCCAGATCGAGAGGTATTCGGGTATCGCCAGAGCTTCTTTCGCGCCTGACGTTGATCGAGGTCCATACGTCACATCTTCAGGCATTTCAACTTAAAGCGTATCGGAAATTCGCGATTGATTTTCCCTCATCGCAACTTCTCGCATTAGATGTGATTACAGATCCTCCAAATACCGATTACGACATTTTGTTTGGCAATCCGCCGTGGGCAAATTTTACGGATTTGTCTGATTCATATAAGGAGAGACTCAAGCCTTATTTTGAAGCAGAAGGTCTTGTTCCCGATAAGAAACAGGTTCTTCTCGGTTCCTCGCGCACCGATATAGCGGCTTTGGTTTTGAAGGTCGTACTGGGCAAATTGCTGCGTGGGAATGGGATAGGGTGTTTCTTTCTCCCACTTTCTCTTTTTTCGGGCGGTGATGCCCACAAAGGGTTCAGGGACTATGTTGCCAATGGTCGGAGATTTGAGGTAGATGAAGTCTGTGAATTTACGGCGACAGAGGTGTTTGAAGGGGTAGGTACATCTTATTGCTGCGCCAGGTTTCGCATGGATGTGCCGCACAGATTCCCCGTCAGATATTTCAGAGAGCGGGGAGGGGGGTGGATCGAACACCGTGCGGTTCCTCTAAAGGCATCTGACGATCAATGGCGCGTTCTTAAACGCGGAGACACTGCTGATCTTGGTGCCATCAAAGTCGAACTATCTTCTGATCAGAAACCGCGCCAGGGCGTAAATACGTGTGGTGCGAATGCGATTTTTATGTTCGAGGATAAACCAACGCATCTGCCTGAGGAATTTCTCTTTCCGCTTGCGACAAAGGAGATATGGAAAAATGGGGATATGGTCCCGCATAAATGGATTCTGCTTCCGTATGATAGAGATACAGGACGACCGCTTTCGTGGACCAGTATTGAGCAATATGCCGATCTCAGACAATATCTCATTGAGGTTAGAGACAAACTGGAGAGTCGGAAAGGTACTTTGATCCGGTCAGCTATTGCCAAAGGTGTCTGGTGGTCACTGCTCGGTGTCGGCCCGTATTCTTTTGCACCTTACAAGGTGATTTGGGAGGCTTATGGCAAGAGTGATTTCCATCCTGTGATCTTAAATAGCAGAGATGGGCAGATATGGCAGGCGAATCAAGCGATGCAGGCGTTTATCCCTTGTTGGGATGAGGCTGATGCCAGGCGAATTTGTTCTGCGCTTCACCATCCGGGTATTCCCACGTTGTTGAGACAACTCAACGGAGAGGGAAAATGCAACTGGGCACAGCCGGGGAAGATCGAGAAGATTCTTTCATTGTAATATAGGAGATTTTTATGAAGAAAATAATCTGGATTGCGTTGCTGGTAGTGTTTGGTACTTTTGGATGGGGGCACGCGCAATTGCCCGATGCGCCGAATAAGGTGCGTCCCTTGATGGTTGGCGATGAAGTTCCCTCGCTGACACTCGTCGATGCGAATGGACGAGATTTTGACCTGGGCACACACAAAAAACCGACGATTTTGATTTTTTATCGGGGATACTGGTGACCGCATTGCCGACGGCAGTTGGGACAACTGCAGGAACTGAAGTCACAGTTGGATAGTTTGGGTTTTGAAATTATTGCTATTGCGCCCGATCCGCCTGAAAAATTGGCTGAGGTGCGCGATCGCGTGGGTCTCGATTTTGCGTTATTATCTGATGTGGAATTTGAGGCAGCAAAGGCTTATGGCGTTGCGTTTGTGAATAACAGAAAACGCTCTTTGCCCGTACCATCGCTCTTTGTGATTGCACCCAATCGCAAGATCCAATTTCAATATATTAATCCCAATTATCGCGTGCGCATTGACGACGATGTACTCGTGACGATGGCAAGGGCAGTGGCGCGCGATTTTGAGATTGGGCGGTAAAAGAGCAGAGGCTATAGCGATAGACGACATTCTCCGCGCTATGAAGATTGGATTTGAAACTCGACCATGCGCATTAGAAGAACGGGAAAATTTGTCATCTCCTTTCGAGGGTCCCTTGCCCCCCTGGGCAATCGCGGCTTTCGCTACCTGATCTTGAGCAATATGCTCTGGTGGCAGGCCATGTGGATGGAAATGATTGTCGTGGGATGGCTCGTTTTTGAGATTACCCACTCTGCGTTTGAGGTCGCACTGATTGGCTTTTACCGATCTATTCCCCTGTTGCTCATCGGTTTTATCGCCGGGCCATTGATCAATAGCGTTGGGCGCGTTCGCATCGTGATTTTCTCGCAATGGCTCAGCGTACTGGTTCTCGCAGCCATTATCCTGCTGCTCTGGACCAACCAACTGGCAGTCTGGCATCTCGCGATTGGCGCAGTGTTATTTGGCACCTCGTGGTCTCTTAATTGGACTGCTCGTCGCGCTCTGGTACCCGATCTGGTAAGCAAGCAGCGCACGGTTGAAGCGATGATGCTCGAAAGCTTTACCCAAAATATCGCTCGCATGATTGGGCCTTTTTTAAGCGGATATATTTACGCTTTATTTGGCGTATTGGACTGTTATATCACTATTTTTTTCATCTCCCTTATCTCATTTCTGATCATGCTGGGCGTCAAAGTGCCGCGTCACCCCGCGATTCTCAAAACCTCTCCGTGGACGCTGATGCGCGAAGGCTTGCAATACATACGTACCAGCCAGCCGATTATGGGTACGCTGCTCATTACTGTGATCATGAATTTTCTGGCGTTTCCCTACCAGACCATCCTGCCCATTTTTACACACGATATTCTTCACAAGGGGCCACTTGAATACGGTGTGCTGGGCGCGTGCAATGGTATTGGGGCGTTTTTTGGCCTTTACGCGGTCAGTGTGTTGCGCTCGCGCCTCAGTCGCGGCTGGATATTTTCCGCTGGATCGCTTTTCCAGTCTCTTGCGCTGTTTGTCTTTGCCTTTAGCACGTCCTGGGTTGGTGCGCTTACCCTGTTCGGCACGCAGGTTGCTTTTCCACTCGCCATCTTTCTCCTCATACTTGCCGGCATTGGGCATGCATTTTTCAGTGTGATGCAAAGCTCAATTATGCTTATCGCTGCTCGCGATGATATGAGAGATCGCGCTATGGGTACACTTGTCCTCGCCATTGGCGCAGGACCGCTTGGTAGCCTGCAAATTGGCAAACTCACCGAAGTTTATGGCGCGCCTATTGCCCTCGGTTTGCACACCAGTGTCGCCCTGGTTGCAACCGCCGTGGTCACAGCTCTTTTGCCCGGGTTTCGTGCGCGTTTGGATGAGATAAAATAAAAGCCTCACAGAGGATTCTGTAAGGCTTGCTCAAAAAAGGGATGATTTGTACAGTAATAATTATTGCGGTTTTGGTGCTTGGTTTGCTTCTGCCAAAGCTTCGGTGATTAGTGCTTCACTGATACCGCGTTTTTTTAGGTTATTGACCAAAGCAGGTAGGATCTCCTGATCTAAGCGTTCAAGATCCACACGCAAGCCCTGACCTACGTAAGCGCGAATAAGTGGTTGGTATCCGGAGAATCCCAGCATTGGTGCAACTTGCTTTAGATCGTCGATAACATCTTCGGGAAACCGAATAGATACGGTCGTCATAGGACGGTTTTTCCGCAGACGATTTTTTAATTTGTCAATTTTCATAGTCAAATCTTTCCCTTCGAGTTGCTTTACGGGCTGAAATGATCCGAATTTCATCATCTTGTATTTCAATGTGAACAACGAATAGTAAATTCCAGCGTGTATCCAGCCCAACAACGGCATCGCGGGCCTCTTCACTACGACTCGCATCCACCACTTTTAAAAAGGGATCAAAGAAAGCTTCTGCAGCTTGCTCAAAAGTTACACCATCGTGTTTTATTGAGTTTGTACGAGCTTTATTTTCATCCCAGATAAAGGTGATATTGTGCAGTTCGTAGTAAATATCCATAAAACAATTTAGAGAATTGTATATACAATGTCAATACGCATTTCTTTTTTAATTTTTATTCAAATTTTCACAGGAGTATCGGCTATGCAAGCCATTGAACGCCCGGTTTATCAGGTGAGTTTAACCGAAAAGGAAATCGCGCGTATGAAACGGCGGGTGCGAGCGGTGATGGTGCTTTCTGAAGCGGAGATGGTGGCGTTGATTCCCGATAAAACGGGGTTTCGATTTGTGGGGTGTCCCGATTGCGATGCGGGTGCTCAAGAAGGGCAGTTGCGATGGTCCATTAAAAATCCACATCGCGTGCAGTGTCGCTATTGCGAGATGGTGTTTCCCAATGAGGCGTATTCCGATGACCAGGTGTTAAAGGTTGTCAACCCGGTAGGTGAGACGGTGACATATCCATTTTGGGAAGATGAGACGGGATTTCGGTATTACTTTCGGGCAAAGGCGTGGCGGGAAGCGCGTGTGTATTTTGCGGCGATCGCGGAAGATTTGGGAGAATTGTACCAGGCAACAGGAGATGCGACGTATGCGCGACGCGCGACATTGATTCTGGACGCATTCGCGCAGTATTACCCGGGCTTTCTGGTGAGTTATGATCGGCCACACGAACAAAAGGGATTTGTGTTTGAACCGCCCTATCCAAATAATGGGGGAAAGTGGGGGCGGTGGCGGCACGATGAAATGCCGACCAATCTGGTTATGGCCTATGATGCGATTTATACGAGTGGTGAACTGGAGCGATTGTCCGATGCGGTTGGGATAGATGTGAAAAAGCGGATTGAGGACGATTTCTTTCGTGGGGCCATTCGGCAGGATAGGTATCACGGGATTCTCTATACCAATGCGAGCCCCCATATCTATCGCGGGTATGCGGTGATGGGGCGCGTTTTGGGCGATCCCGAACTGGTACATGAAGCGGTTCGTCGCAGTATCGGACTGTTTGAGAGCCAATTTTATGCGGATGGCTTCTGGCATGAAGGCAGTTTGGGGTATCACCGGATGACAATGGCAGGTATGCAAGTGGTATTTGATGCGCTGAAAGGGTATTCCGACCCTGTGGGGTATGTGTCGGATGATGGCAGGAGATATGATAACCTGGATTTGGAGCGCGATATTGATATTGTAAAAAAGGCAAGTCGGCTTCTGGATATTTGCAGATATCCCGATGGGAGGTGGATTCCCATGCACGATGCCTGGGCATATCGGGATAGTCGGCGGGTTGATCCCAATGTCAAACCGCTTGAACAATCGCATGCGACACTGCTGCCGGGTGTTGGGCATGCGTGGCTGGGGAGGGGAAATGGCGAACATCAGGTGCAGGTGCATCTGCATTTTTCGGGAGCTTATGGACATGCCCATGCGGATAATTTGAATCTGATGATTTTTGCCAGAGGACAGGAATTGCTCTCCGATGTGGGCTATACCCATACCCAATACCGCAGCTGGACGGTCAGTACCTTGTGCCACAATACTGTGTTGATCGATGAAGAAGAACAGGAACGCTCCAACCGAAAAGGTATTATAGACGGCTCTCTGCTGGCTTTTGAAGTCGCATACCCCCGTGTGCAATGGGTAGAAGCGAGTGGAGAGGGCGTGTATCCCGGACTGGCGGAAGAATATCGGCGGTTGGTCATGCTCGTAAATGTGGGGGGAGAGGATCATTATGTGGTTGATCTGTTTCGCGTGCGGGGCGGCGATCAGCGCGATTGGGTGATGCACGGAAGCGCGGATGTGGATATGCGGACAGAGACCAATGTGCCTTTGCAGCACTATGGAGAAAACCTTTTGCCAGGTGTGAAGGTGCGGTTCCCAGAACACGAACGCGACCAGGGAGATGCAGAGGGGCGGAATGTTGCGCTTGCATTTTTTCAAAATGTACTGCATAGCGAGCGTGTGCAGGATGCGCGTGTCACCTTTCAAGGAGATGATGTTGCCGTGCGTATTCATCTTGTGGGACTGAAGGATAGCGAACTTTTTGTGGGTGATGCGCCCTCTGTACGGCGCGCAGATGAAGATGAAACACTGATTGATCGCTTTCGCATGCCCATGTTGATGGTTCGGCAAAAAGGTCGATCACCGAGTCGATTCATGGCTGTTCACGAGCCGTTTCGGGATAAGGCGTTTGTCGATTCTGTTGAGGTGGAAGATATTGGCGAGCGCGGCGCGTACCTGAAAGTGCGCCACCGGGGGGTTACAGATCATATTGTTCTGCAACCCGGGACAGAAGTTTTTCGCAGGGGTGATCTTACATTTCAAGGCGAGGTCGGTTTTGTGCGCGAACAGGATGGCGAGGCGCGAGTTATGGGTTTATGGGGTGGGGAGAAGGTGCAATGGCAAACAGCGCAATTAACGGGTGAAGGTATCTATACGGAGCAGGTTACAGATGTATTGCGAATAGAGGATGGTGCGCCTTATCATGCATTGGTCGTGAATGGCACGCCTGAAATGGAGGATATAGATGGGGCTGTTGCTGTGGTGACATTTGGCGATGGTACAACGCGTGGGTTGCGCGTTCAACGCGTGGTGGGTGAGCACGTCATTCTCGAAGACGATCCCGGTTTTCGCGTCACAAATACAGGGGCGGCGCATTGCTTTTTTCCGCTTCGCGAGATTGAGGGCACAGTACAGTTGCAGATCCGGACATCGTCGTTTGTGACCATTCGAGATGAGGGTGTGGAATACCGTGCGGTTGGTTCGGGAGATTTCGAGATGAAATAATAAAGGAGTTTTCAATGGCATTAAAAGTTGCGTTTTTGGGATGTTGGCACAGTCATACGAGTATGCACTTGCGGGAAGCTGCACAATCGCCCGATGAGGTTGCGTTCATTGGCATGTACGATCCCGATCCCGAAGTGATTGCGATCCGGCGAGAAAAGAGTGCGGAGGTGGGGCTGGATATTCCCATTTTTGATTCGGTTGACGCGGTGTTAAACAGTGAGGCCGATGCCGTTATTGTCGAAGGGCATGTCTATCAGAATTTGGATTATGCCGAACAAGCACTCACCGCAGGCAAGCATGTGTTGCTGGAAAAACCCGCAGGGGTCAATCTGGGCCAGTTTAAGCGCATCCAGAAATTGGCGTCGGACAAACAATTGGTCCTCAATTTGGCCTATATGTGGCGTTATAATCCGGCTGTTCACGAGATTATTCGATTGGCAAAGCTGGGTGTGTTGGGTGATATTTACGCTTACCGCGGGCACATCCCAAAGCCCCATAGCTGGCGCACAGAGTTGGAAGAGGAGAACGGTATTTATCACGGGGGAATTTATTTTGAGATGGCGGGTCATCTCGTCGATATTATGGTGGCTCTGATGGGACGTCCGACAGATGTACATCCCATTCTCAGAAAACATTACGGCAAGCGAACTGTCGTTGACAATGCGGTTGTGGTACACGATTTTAAACGCGGTCTCGGTACGATTGACATGGCCGCTATGCAGGTGGGTATGGCGCGGCGGATTGAGGTACACGGGACGGCAGGGACAGCGCTTCACGCGCCCATTGGCTCCAATAATCTGAGTTTGTGCTTGGAAGAGGAAGCCGAAGGGTATCAAAGCGGCTGGCAGGAATTGGAGATTGAACCTCCCGATAGTTTTCCAACGCTGTTGCGGGAGTTGAAAGCGTGTATGAATGGGGGGAAAGAACCGGATTATTCTCAAGCACATGATTTGACCGTGCAGGAAGTGTTATTGGCCGGATGCCAGGTGACAGATGGCAATGCTCTGTCTTCTGACCCACCTGAATAAAGAGCTTACAGGGAGGAAAAATGTCAGACTATTCACATATTAAAAAGCCCGATTTGGGCTATTGCTATGAGTTTGCTACAGATGAACTCGATGCAATGTCCGAATGCCTGGAGGCGCACGGGTTTGCGATTATTAAAGATGTGTTGCCGGATGAGATTGTCGAGAAGCTCAAGCAGGCAGTGTATGACGGTACCGATCCAGACGGGACTTTAGAGCACGGACAGAGTCGCACGCGACATGCGTGGATCGAATCTGGGTCAGGTGCATGGGAGCTTTTGGAATACGAGCCATTTATGGCTATTCACCGGCATTTGATTGGCACCGATGATATGACTGTCCACCGGTCTGCTGCGATTATCCGGATGTCGGGATCTCAGCCCGTGGGGTGGCATACCGATTGGTGTGGATATTCCGATAAAATTTTGAACTCGGGCGATGTGTTGAATCGCGGACTCTGGCCGTCGGGCAAGTGGTTTTATCTGACGGGATCGCGCCCGGTTCACGGCGGTCTATGCGTGATCGAAGATTCCCATGTGGAGGGCTGGAAAGGTCCCGAAGGATTTAAGATGACGGCAGATCGACGTTCGTTTTATCCCGAAGGCGAGGAAGAACACCGCTACGCGGGATTTGATATTCCGGGGTTGGTGCCTCTGTTCACAAATGGGGGAGATATGATTGTGTTTGCCCACCGAACGTACCACGGGGCATTTCCCAATCGGTTGGAGGATACGCGCCTTTCGTGCGCGATTGGGTTTAGAGATCGCAATCACAGGATCGATATTCCGTGGGAGATTCCGGAATCAGGCCAGTGGTTTTTGAAAAATATTCCGGACCATTTGAAGCGATATACAAATGGGTACACGAGTATTGATATCGGTTGGCGGGGGGTGCAATGAGCGCATTTACACTCTGGGCTGGTGGAGATGCACATGTGGGAACGGATTTGCGGCGGGGGCGAAAGAGTTTAGAAACAGCCATTTTGCAGGCAGAGCGGGATTTTGAATGGGATGTGATGCTCGATATTGGCGATCTATCCGGTGCGCAGGAACCGCCGGATGATGAAGAAGGGGAGGAGGTGGTTCGGCAATACGGTGTATCGACCAAACATCGGCGATCACATTTTTACAATATCGTGGGCAATCACGATGCGAGTGGTCCCGATGAAGAGACGCAGTGGTGGTTTCAAAAGTGGGTGGATCCGATGGG
>JAPPAB010000105.1 GCA_026705765.1 Gemmatimonadota bacterium | reverse complement strand
GTGTTGTTGTTTTAACAATGGTATTGTTTTGGTCTGGTCATATTGCGAGAGAGACTTATTCTCATTTTTCCATGCTTGTATTCTCGCACAGAGTAGTTGATTATAGAGAATACGACATTCGTCAATATGCGTCAGCAAGATTTGTTCTTGCTTTTTGGTCGGTCGCAATCTGTATTTGAATGACTTAACCATAATAAAAATATATACTTATGTATTGTTTTTGTCAAGTGTAATATGGAATGAGTTTTGTTGATGAAATGCTGGCGCACTTGTACACCGCTTCACAGCCGCCGATAGTCCCGCTTAGACTATCCCATAGGCTAAAGCCGCCCCATAAATTCTATGCGCTTCGCCAAGCGACCCAATGCTAAAGCTCTCTGCGAGTGGGTTTTACGCCCATTTCTGATAAAAGAAAAAAGGAGGACAAGATAGAATGAGTGAGACAACGAATCTGCATTGGTCTTTCAACCACGACAGAAAGGGACAGGGGCAGTCTCCAGATTTTGCGCAGCAGTTCTGCTCTCTGGTAGAGGGGACGCTGGGAGCGACAGCCTCCGGGGATCGCGGAGGCGAAGTCACCCGCTATACGATTCTCCCCAATTTCAGGCGCGGCTATAAAGGCCCGGCAGACGGCGATGACCTGTCCGTGGGTGAGGTGGTGATCCGCCGGACGGTCGAGGGGGAGAATTGCCTGAACTATTCCGTTGTGTATAGAAATGTCGCGAGCGGAGAACTGATGGATATGCAATTTACATCCAATAGGGATGCATTTCGCACGTTGACCGGTACCTGGTCTGTGCAAGTAGAGAATTGTGCGGGAGACGGTTACAAGGAATTTTCCTGTGACGGACATCTGGAAGAGGACGGCTCTGTTTTCCTTACGACCAATGGACTGGATTTGCGGGCGGGTTTGGCTGATCTATCCGCACCACTGACCTGCAACTGGACGCTGTTCGACGTGATTCCTGCACTTGCAGACGGCCTGCGAGAATCCCGTAAGGCACAGCGCCTGACGATCCTGGAGGATCTCGAAAAAGTTCGAAACAACGGGCAGGTTCGTTTTCTCGAGTCGTACGATTTGCAGTTGGACAGCGATTCGGTTGCACTTACAGGATACGCCCTTATTGCAGAGGGGATGACGCCTTCTTATTGGTGGCTGGATGCGCGTGGCAGGGTGCTTATCGCAGCCACTTTGTATCAAACCCTGATCCTGACGGGAGGCGTAAATGCCTGATCGGCCGAATATTCTGTTTATCAACACAGATCAGCACACATGGGATGTGGTATCGGCTTATGGCTACCCTTATGTGAAGACGCCCAATATCGATCGGATCGTGCGCAACGGTATTTCTTTTATGAGATCGTACTCTACCGATCCCGTCTGTGGACCGACAAGGGCCAGCTGGATGACCGGACGGTACACTTCAGAATTGGGAACGCCGTTTAACGGTGGCCATCTGCACGAAGATATCCCGGATCTGGGTCAGGTTCTCAACAGCAATGGCTACCAGGCGTTTCATTCGGGCAAATGGCATGTCGATGGACGCGATGTCCGGAATTCGTTTCAACTTCTCTATATCGGGAACCGCCCGATTGGCGCTGGTGGTGGCGAGTATTACGACGGGGCGATCACGCATGCCGCGATTGATTTCCTGAGTCGATACGATGGTTCGGACCCCTTCTTCCTGCAGGTGCCTTATGTAAATCCGCATGATATTTGTCAATGTGAACACGATCACGAAGAAAAGACCATCCCGGATCCTATTGAGCAAGGAATATTGAGCGAAGAGGACCTGCCGCCACTGCCGTTGAATTTCCATTACGACGAACGCGAGACCGTGGTCCACAAGGTGGCGCGCAGGATGGACGAGTGTCTGATCCACTGGCCAATTTTGCGAAAAGTGCGCCATTGGTCCGAGATCCAGTGGCGATACCTGATGTGGCAACACCACCGCCTGGTCGAGAAAGTAGATAGCGAAATCGGGTTGCTTCTCGAGGCGCTGGACAAAAGCCAGTTTCGCGATAACACGTTGATTATGTTCACCATGGATCACGGAGAGGCGTATGGGCAGCACCAGATGTTTCAGAAGTTCTCACTCTACGAAGCGAGTGTGCGCGTTCCGTTCATTGTCGCTTCTCTGGGCGATAGTCTCAACGTGCCAAAGGATCTTAGGGACGAGACCCATTTTGTTTCAGGTGTGGATCTGTTTCCCACTGTGTGTGATTATGCAGGTATTGATATATTAGATGGCGTGCAGGGCCTGAGTCTGAAGCCGCTGGTAGAAGGTCAGAACCCTGAGTGGCGGGAGTTTGCGTACATCGAGAGCAATGGCTGGGCGCGGTCGCTTGTGTTTGATCGCTATAAGTATGTCGGCGAGTATATCTCCTTTGGGACGGAGCAAGATCTGGAGCCGATTGGACCGGACCCGGACCGAATTGGGCTGGAACAGGTGTTTGATCTGGTCGAAAACCCCGACGAGACGCACAATCTGGCATATCAGCCGGAAATGCGGGAAATGCTCAAGAGATTCAGGCAATTGATGATGGATTTTGAAGGGCAACTGAACCGACGAAGGATGACGGCCAAACGGCCTGCTGCGCAATTGCTCAATTGGGGAAAGCAAATTCGGGGATATTGGGATGCACATCCCGAGTTGGAGGAGATGCGGATACGGCTGTGATCCGCAATGGGGAGGCGTGTCCGTATCCGGGACCGAACGGAGGATGTTATGTCTGTATCTGAAATAATCGAATCTCATGTTGAGCAAATGAAAGCAGAGGGCTGGTGTTTGGTCGAAGGGGTGATTCCTGAGGATCAGGTCGATTCTCTTTGTGATCATGTGCAGGAGGGTCATAAAAATGGGCTGAAGTATTATGAAGAGATCGGTGGTTCACTTGTGTTTCAATCTGACGCAGAGGGCAAACCTCATAGAAATGCAGTTTCGTTTATTCCCGGTCTTGCAGCTTATTTTGGCGATGAACGCGTGGTGGGCATTGCAAAGGCACTGTTGGATCCGCATCACATACGTATTGCACAGACGGAGTTTAAGACACGGCAACCCGGCGAGCGAAAGATGGGTCACAGGGGGTGGCATTCAGATTTTCCACACGATTTGACAGACCGAGAACGGGCAGGTGCTTTTATAATGCCGTTTCCCAATGTGGTGGCAGGGATTACGGCATTATGGATGTTGTCGGATTTTTCACCAGAGAATGGCGGCACCTGGGTGGTGCCTCGCAGTCATCGGGATTTGCGGAATCCGCGGAGTCACTTGGACCCGCGCAATCCGCCAGAAATGCACGATGATATTCCGATCAAGCAATCGATCCCGGGCGAGATTCAACTGGAAGGAAAAGCAGGGAGTGTGGTGATGATCGACAGTCGAATCTGGCATACGGCGGGAAATAATCCGAGCGATGAACCGCGAGTGACGATGCTGACGCGGTATTCGCCATGGTGGATGAATCTGGAATTTGGGGGGCGTAATCAGGCAATGGTGCCGAGGGTGATTTATGAAAGATTTCCTGAGGAAGTAAAGTTGCTGTATAAGCATCGGGTTGAGGGGGAAGCGAATCCTATTCAGCGATATTAATCCCCAGCCACTCACAACGTGCGATTCCAAATGTATCACGTGATGCGATGCAAAAAGAAAGGTTTAGCAGATGAGTAAGTCGATAGATGACCATATCAAAGAACGTCCCAATATTCTGATTATTTTTACCGATGATCAGGGATATTCGGATCTTGGGTGTTTTGGAAACAAAAAGAACAAGACACCGCGACTGGATCAACTGGCGAAGGAGGGTACCCGCTTCACCAGCTTTTACGCCCAGCCGGTGTGCGGTCCGTCTCGGTCGGCATTGCTCACCGGTCGCTATCCGGTCCGCAGTAAGGGCTGGGGGATGCCCGCCAGTGAGATTACTTTTGCCGAGTTGATGAAACCCGCAGGATATCAGACGGTTTGTATTGGTAAGTGGGATGTCTCGAACAGGAAGGAAATTATCGAGCGGATGCCGAACGCGCAGGGGTTTGATTATTATTACGGTACTCTTGGCGCAAACGACAATGGGTTTATAAAGTTTCATGAGAATAACAGAGCGGTTGGTGAAACGGAAGACATGAGTTGTACGATTCGCCTGTACACCGATAAAGCGATTGATTTTCTGGAGAATCGCCGAGATCCGAACAAGCCGTTTGTACTCTATCTGGCGCATACGATGTTGCACACGATCATCGATGCATCTCCTGAGTTTAAGGGAAAATCGGCTGGTGGGCTATATGGGGATGTGGTTGAAGAGTTAGACCATGAGACCGGACGTTTGCTCGACAAGCTGGACGCGCTGGGGCTGCGCGACAACACACTGGTGATCTATA